>JAHHTL010000033.1 GCA_020024635.1 Ruminococcus sp. | reverse complement strand
CACCAAGTACGAAACCAAACGAAACACAAAAGCCAGTGGAGCCGACAAAACCAAACGCAACGCAAAAGCCAGTGGAGCAGACAAAACCAAATGCAACGCAAAAGCCAGTGGAGTCGGCAAAACCGAACGCAACCCAAAAGCCAGTGGAGTTGACAAAACCAAACGCAATGCAAAGACCGGTTGTGACAATAAAACCAAACGAAACACAAAAACAAGTTGCAGAAAAAAAGAAAGTAAAAATAGAGGTTAAGGTAGCAGAAGATGTAGAAAATAATGTATATCAAGCAAGGATTTTAAATCAAGAAGACGAACTTTTAAATATCATTATGACAGAGAAAGAAAAGTCTGCAATAAAATCAAATACGACAGTTAAAGTACATCTGGATGTGAAAGACATAAGTGATAAGGTAGCACTTGGGGAAAAACAATTGGTCGAAGAATTGGCAAAAGAAAACAAAATATTGTCTTATCTAGATATTAAGCTTTCAAAACAGGTTGGTGAAAATAAACCAACAGATGTGACACAAACAAATGGTATGGTGAAAATATCACTGACTGTTCCGGACGAGTTGATCAATCAAGATGAAACGGTAAAAAGAGAATATAAAGTTGTGCGTATTCATGATGGAATCGCAAGAGCCTTAGATACTACATTTGATGCTAAAACGAAAAAAATTGAATTTGAAAGTGATCAATTCTCAACATATGCAATCACATATCAGGATAAAGAGATTGAACAATCTTCACAGTCAACAGAAAATACATCTGTGACAGAAGATGCAAATAGTGATGGTAGCATAAGTCCATTCCCTATTGTTTTTGGAGTCATAATTGTAATTGCGCTAGTAACATTTATCATACTTATGAAAAAGAAAAATTAAATGAATAGTAGGAAAAGAGGATGTAAAAAAGTCCTCGATTGACAAAGACCAACTTTGGAGCACGCCGAAGTTGGTCTTTGTTTTTTGATAAAAATTTTTTAATATATAGACAATGGATAGGCGATGTGTTAAAATGCGAACCGAAAATAGTTTGACGAGTTTAGTAAAACGCGATATGTAGAGCAAAGGAGAGGCATGGATATAGAAAATTATAATAAAAAGAAATTTTGTGCTTGGATCACCGTGTTTGCTTTGATGATTTCCATAGGGATTGTGTGGATTTTGGTGCAACCGGCAAGGACAATGAGTGGGGAAATAATTTGTGGAATCAAAGAACATACTCATACGGAGGATTGTTATGAGTACAAACTCGTTTGTAATTTGGAAGAGGATGAAAACCACGTTCATAATGAAACATGCCAAACAACAGAATTGGTATGTTCACAGGAAGAGCATACCCATAGTGAGAAGTGTTACGAAGTGAAAGAAGCTGAAAATAGTCCTCTAACTAAGCTATCTGCTACGCAGAAAACAGTATTGGAACAACTGCGTAGAGAGATTCCTGGCAATTATACAGAAGTGCGGACAGCACAATTTAAAGAAGAGGGAATTGTGTATCTCTTCTCTCAGCCAGATGCGATTCCCAAAGAGGTAGAATTAAAAGTAGAATTGTTGGATGATTCAAGTGAATTATTTGCGGAGGCAGAGCAGAGAGTAAAAGAGGAAGCAGTTGTTTATGACAATTTAGAGGCACTGGATATTTCCTTGATCGATGAAACAGGGAAAGAAATAGAACCAACTGCTCCGGTTTATGTCTCCATTGATTTTGGAAATCTATTGTCAGAGGAAGTAGATCCCAAAAGTATTCAGATTCAACACCATAAAGAAATCGAACCCTCGAAAGAAGAAATTTTGGACGTAGAAAAGAGCGTATTGACGCAAAATACAAACACACAGTCCTACATTGCTACTTTCCCAACAGAAAGTTTTTCTATTTATACGATTACATCTTCTGGATGGCCAAATTTGAAAATCAGAATAGAATGCGTGGATGAATATGGACAGGAATTGATTGCAGACGATAAGCCTGCTGATATTATGTGGACAGAGCAATATAAACCAAATGCGAGTTTTAGCAAGATGTTTATGAGTGATGAACATGATGCGATTTCTGGTTATAAGTATGATGGGAAAGCATTTCTCATGATAAATGGTAAGTACGACAGACAGATTTATGGCATAAGACGAGAAAATAACAAATGGTATTATTATACAAAAGATAAGGATCGTAACTTGAAAGTGGAATTTCCGACTCAGCCAAACTTCCTAATGGAAGGGGAAAGTGATCCTTCCGATTTTATTCGAGTGGTCTATCGTAAAGTAACCGATATTAACGTGAAATATATGGATGATGCCGGAATCTTTGGGGAAAATGAAATTCCACTTAGCGCTGCGGATTCGCCAAACGGAAGAAATCCAGATGTGATCGAATATGTAGGGACGGAATTGGAAATTGGCAATATTGAGGGGATGCCAAAGAGTAATACCTATTTCTTCTGCGGAAAAGCATATGTTGGTGCACCCACCTATGATAATCAAGTAGTTAAAGTGATTCGATCTGATAGAAAACCGTATGGGGTGACTTTAGAGGGAAAGAAAATTTTAATAACAGAAGAAGAACCACTGAAACTGATGTATCGAAAGATAAAGACAGAGAATCCCGAAAAAGTAACTGCGGTACCAACTAGAGACAAAGGTATGAAGATCAACCTCTTTAACTACAATGCCAGCATAAATCGTAATCACAATTTGCAATTTTTACCAGAAGGATCCAAAGAGAAAGCATACAACAATTGGACAGGGAAAGATGGAGGAATCTTTAAAGGAATTGTTGGAGATACACTAGTGGAAGGTTATCCTACAGTAGAAGGAGAATCGCTAGATTATCTTTTCGATCCTGCAAAATGTAGGGAACAGTTGTCTACCGGACAAGTAAAAAGTGTGCATACAAATTTAGATTCCCTTTTTTTGTTAGATAAGGATGGATACTACCATTATGATTCCATGGCCAATTTTGCTACTGTTATTCCAGAAAATGGAACTGGTGGAGAGAATGTCAAGGATTCGGATGGAGGAGATTTTCTTGTGTATGAACAACCGGCATTGCCCGGATATAAAGGTACAGGGGATAATGCAAAATTCTTACCATTTGATACATATGCCAACGCAAATAAACCAAAAGAAAATAATAAACCTACAAATAAGGAATTTCATTTTGGCATGACCATGGAAGCAATGTTTACAATACCACCTGGTGGAATGGTTGCCGATGCAGATGGAGGACATACAGGTCTGCGTGATATGATTTTCGAGTTTAATGGAGATGATGATGTTTGGATTTTTATTGATAATAAGTTGGTTCTTGACTTAGGAGGAATCCATGATCGATATGGTGGAAGAATTAATTTTAGAACAGGGGAAGTTATTACGAATGCCCCACCTACACCAAATAGTGGCAGATACCAGAAGAATCTGTATAATATCGAAGGGGATCCAAACCAAATGACAGATGATGAGCTAAAAAAGGCGCGTGAAGCTGCCGGTTTTGGTAAATTTTCACAACATCATTTTAAGTTTTTCTATTTAGAGCGTGGGAAAGGCGCTTCTAATTGCGAAATTCGATTCAATTTGGTTCCAGTAGAGCATGAATTGATTGTTGGAAAGAGAACACCGGAAAAGGAGGGCGCTTCAACCGAACATATGTGGTATCAGTTTCAGGCAGAAACGGAATTTAAAGGAGTACGAAAGCCTCTGGCTTATGCTACATATCAAAGAATTTCGTGGAAACCAGGAGCAGATCCGATTACTGGTGGACAATTGCTAGATGCTGGGATGACGGATGAGAAAGGTCGATTTTGGCTACGTGCAGGAGAGCGTGCGGATTTTTCGGGAGCCATTGATCTAAAGCATAGCGGTGCAACGGAAGAGGAGAAAATAGATATTTACGTCAGCGAGATTTTGCAGGATGGAACGGTTACCCCAAAAGTGACTGCATGGAGTGGGTCGGAAGAAAAGCCGAACACTTGTATGGAGATCAAGGATGAAGTATCTGGAAAAATAAGAAAATTGGTTCCACCATTGTATGATTATAAAGACAACAATCTAGCAGTGGAGTTGCATACAGAAAAAACAAAGACAAATGTCGAAATAGTAAATCTCCCCGATACCGATGAGCGGGCTTATCAGGTTGCAGTTGACACGGGAATATTCAATGAGTTTAACTGGATTGACTTTGAAAATGATGTTGGAAATTTAGCTGGTCTGAATATTATTAAGAATGCGAAGAACGGCAAGGGAAATCCCATTCTTGGAGTGCCATTTGCGATCAAAGTAGAACTGTGGAACAACAAGGATCAGACTTGGAATCCCCTCCCAGAAGGTGCGGAGTATTGGATTTTGAATGACAGAGTGATCAAACCGGGAGAAACACTTCCAGAAAGTGATAAGCTGCATTTGAAAAAATCAGACAATGGACTCATTTCGATTCAGCATGGACAAAGTATTCATTTACATGTGTTGCCAGGCACGAAGTATCGTGTTTCAGAAGTCCTAAATATGGAAGACAAAGTTGTATATACCACAACCTATGAAGGAAAGTCCAGTATTAGAGGGGAAACATTCCTCAACGAAACGGGACAGGAAATTGAAAATAAGACAGGGATTAAAGCTGGCAGCCAGCATTATATCACCATTAACAACACAGGAGATCCAGTGGTAATGCCAAATGGTTCTTTTGTCCTTATGAAGAAGACGGAAGGCGTCGTTCCACCAAACACAGCGTTCCAGTTTAGGTTCCGAATTCAAGATTATACCAATTCTGAAGGAAAACTTTCAGTGCACGCGACCTATTATGGGGCTCCTACCGTCACACGGGCGCAAGGAAGAGAGGAAACCATTGTATTGAAACCAGGAACGGATGGAAGTTATGAAGGGACGCTTTCTCTTTATCCCGGTGAGATTGTTGTAATTCAAGATTTGCCGGAAGGAAAGGCATTACAAGTTCAAGAGGTCTTTGAAGCGGCACAGGATGAACATTATGAGGTTCGTTTTTGGGAAAAAGGAAAAGATACGATTATCAACGATAAAATGATGGTGACAAGTCCGATAGATCCGAAACAGGTAGTACAGGTAATCTGCGAGAACCGAAGCAATTTAAAAGAAGAAGGTACACTTTTGATTTCAAAAGAGGTGAAACGTACCGATCAGCAGGACGGTGGTCCTTTGCCAGAGGATAAGGAAAGATCCTTTCCATTTAAGGTGACGATACAAAAGCCGGGTGCTGTTTCTTTGAAAGATATTCCAGTAAAGAAAATGTTTGCAGATGGAAAGGTATCCTATTCCAAGTTAAACTTTGAACCGAATGGAGAAGATTATGTTGCAGAGTTAGAACTCAAGCATGGAGAAAGCATTGTTATGCGTAAATTACCAGTAGGGATACAGGTACTTGTAGAAGAGGTGGAGCATAAAGGATATGCAGTGTCTATGAATGGTACTTCAGGAAATCACATTACGGTGGACCTTGGATTTAATACAGGAGTTCCTTATGAAGTAAAGTGTGTGAATATGACGGGTGTGCGGCTTCCTGAAACGGGGGGACACGGGATTACTCCATTTTTCTTACTAGGAACGATAATGATCCTAAGTGCGATAGGGGGATATTTGATATCCTTTTATCGAAAGAGAGTTTAAATGAAACTTGAGATTGATTCAGATCAAGGTTACGTTGGTATTGGAAATTCTGTTCAGACTATTATTGGTGACAGGAGTGTTCCACTGGGTTCGTAAGAAGGCAGAGAAAGGAGAAGGTAGATAATTATGGAGTTACTGATTCTTATAATTATGGCGTTGGCATTGATAGGATGGCTTTTATATTCCGCGGTGCAATTTAAAAAAAATGGTACTAAAATGGTTGCAGAAAGTGGAGTAAAAGGACAAGTAAGATGTGAAACTTGTGGTACGATTTATGAAGTAGATGCGTCAGAGCTTAGCAAATATTGGGGAGAAAAGTCAAAGAAAGTGACGAAAACAAAAAGAACAGGGCCGGTACTTGTTCGGGAACCTGAATATAAATATTATGCGAAGAAAGTATATTGTCCTCATTGTAAGAGGACAATATACGCAGAGGTGCTTAACATCAATGAAATTACAGGGAAACTGCAAAAATCTCTGTTTAGGATAGGGATACGCACTTTCATTCAAATGGCTATCGGAGGGTTCCTTATTATGATGATCATGAGTATCCCAATTTATTTTCTGCATCTGCAAAATCAAAAGAAAGTAGAGGAACTTAAACGGCAACAATATGAAGAGATAAAAGATAGATACGGATTCTGATGACTTATAAGGGCTGCATCATTTCTAAAATGATGCCGTCCTTATCTTTAAAATAAAAGGCACGACTTTTTCCAAATCCGCTTGCAGTGAAATCAAAATCTTGAGGAGCAGACAAGCATTCTACATGATGTTCTTGTAAATGATTATATATTTTATCAATATCATTTGTATAAAAGCAAAGTTCAGAAATCGAAGTGTGAAAAAGATCGGAATCCTTATTTTGAATCTCCATATCTAAAAATTGAATCAATTCTACAGGTGGCATATGAAGTTCATCAGATCCATTTAAATAAGCAACTCTTGCTCGGCAGCCTTTTCTTTGAAATAAGGCTTCTGTTTCTTTTCCGTCCATGATTATTTCACCTATAAATTTCAGCCCTAAAATATCACGGTAAAATTCGATGGAACGATCCAAATCCGATACAGTAAGTCCTACGTGGTAAATTTGTCCAGTCATAATGTTTCCTTTCTGTCAATGACATATCTTTTATAAATTTGTAAATCAAACATGCATTCTGAAACGGTGGTCATGTTTGAGATTATCTGAAAAGTATAAGTGTTTTTTGGGGGGATGTCAATGAAAATTTGAGCGTGTTTTCTGGGGAATATTTATTCTCTTGTATTTATTTTATATTCCGTATATGATGATATATATTGTTTGAAATAGGAGGAAGTATGACATTACATCATTTGGAAATTTTTCTTGCAGTTTGTCGTGAGAAAACGACTTACGCGGCAGCCCAAGCTTTGAATTTATCACAGCCGGCGATTTCAAAAGCAATTACAGAATTGGAAAAATATTATCAGGTGCAATTATTTGAACGGATAAATCACAGACTTTATCTGTCTTCCATTGGGAAGGAAATGCAGGTTCGTGCCTTAAAAATCTTAGAAATGTATGAGGAGATGGAGGAGGAAATCACACGAAAAGGAAAGCAGAATCATCTTCGGATTGGTGCTTCTTTAAGTGTTGGTACCTGTCTGCTTCCAAAGTATATTCAGAAGCTAAAATTAGAATTAAATGATTTTACTTACGAAGCCTTGGTGAATAATACCAGTTTGATTGAAAGTAAGATAGAAAATTATGAACTTGATCTTGCAATTGTAGAGGGATATGTAGAAAATAAAAATCTGATTGTAAAAGAAATTGGAGAGGATGAACTTGTTTTGGTAGCAAGAGTAAATCATCCCATTTTTACAAAACGAAAGATCGAGGCACAAGATTTGGAACGCTATGCATTTATTGCTAGGGAAGATGGGAGCAGGAAGAGAAACCAACTGGAATTGTACTTAAAAAAACAAGGCGTTACATTAATGACGAATTATTCCTGCAGTGGTGTAGAAGCCATCAAACAGGCATTAATGTATACCGATGGGATTTCAATTTTGTCAAAGATGATGATTGAAGAAGAATTAAAAAAAGGAGTACTACAAATACTCCCTTTTCCAACGAAACAATTTAAACGCTCGATTCGTCTTATTTACCACAAAGATAAGTATGTTTCAAAAGAAATGAAAGTGTTCTTTCATCTTTTAGAACAACAAGTATAAGATCGTTCCGACGCATCCACTTCCCAAGATAATCAGAATGGGATTTGCTTTATACTTTCTTAGTAGAAATATGCAAACGGCAAATAGGATGGTTTCAATGTATTGGATATTTTCAACACCAATGATCCCATCTTTGAAAATACCAATCAACAAAATAGAAAGACCAGCCGATCCAATTAGGGAAACGACAGCAGGACGCATGGATGATAGTACGATTTGAACGCCGTTGAAATTGCGATATTTATAATAAAAGTGAGCCAGTAAAAGACAAATAATAAAGGAAGGGATAATACACCCGATTGTACAAATCAATACACCTGGAATTCCTCCCAATTGCATTCCTACAAAAGTAGAGGAATTGATGGAAATTGGGCCAGGAGTCATCTCTGCAATTGTAATTAAATCACTAAATTGTTCGATTGTCATAAGTTTGTGAATATTTACAATCTGATCTTGGATAAGTGGTATGGCAGCATATCCACCACCTACACTAAATAATCCCACCTGGATGAATGCAAAAAACAAGATCCATATCATGTTATGCTACCCCCTTTCGATTAGAGAATAATGCAGTTAAGATGCCGATCAGCAAACAGAAAAGTATAATAAGCATTGCGCTGATTTTAAAGAGCACAACTGCGATAAAGCATACAATCATCAAAGAAATATAAAATACATGTTTCGTTTTTATAATATTATTCGCTAAATTTAGTGTAACATCTACAATTACAGCGGCCACACCGGCTCTTGTTACTCGTAATGCGGTTGCAATAATTGGATTTGTACGAAATTGCTCGTAGCATAAACTGATCAATGAGATGATGATCATTGGTGGTAAAATTGTTCCAAGAACGGCAATGAAAGATCCCATAATTCCAGCCATACGATAGCCTATGATCACAGAGGCATTTACAGGCAAAGGACCTGGGGAAGACTGGGTAATGGCTGTGATATCTAACATTTCTTCTTCCTCTAACCATTGAAGTTCATCGACAAATTTTTTTTTCATAAGTGATACAATGACGAATCCTCCACCAAATGTACAGGAACTTAATACAAACATCGCTTTAAATAAGTTCCATAAAGTATTCGCATTTACGTTTTTTTTCATATTTACTCCTCCTTTTCAACAGGAGTAGAATACAATATTTTTGTTGCTCAATAAAATACATTTATTTTATTGGTATGATAAATAAAAGTTATCATCGAAGTGCTATGGAGGTGAAGAAACAAAGAAGTTGCATGAAATATGGTAAATATCGACATAATATGATAAAATGAAAAATCATAAATATAAGTATTTGGGGTGAAGGTATGAAAGAATTGAAATTATATTCTCTAAAAGAGTATGTTTCTTTATTAGAAGAAGAGAATTTAGTCGTTTCGAGCCAATTATATGGACAAGATGATAGAAAAGCACAGATGCTCACATACAATTCAAAAGAAGTGATAGAAGACACTATGTTTATTTGTAAGGGAGCAGCCTTTAAAGCAGAATATCTGGAAGAATCTGTGAAACAGGGTGCCATATGTTATGTAAGTGAGAAGGAGTATGCACTTTCAAAGGAAATTCCGTTTATTCTTGTCAAAGACATTCGAAAGACCATGGCGCTTTTAGCTAATTTTTATTACAATGAACCATGGAAAGACCTCACTGTGCTTGGAATCGGAGGAACAAAGGGAAAATCAACGTCCGTGTACTATTTTAAGTCCATTATAGATGAATACTTAGAAGCACAGAACAAAGAAGAAAGCGCTATGATTTCTACGATTGATACGTATGATGGAAAAGAAAGGTTTGAGTCGCATATAACAACCCCTGAAGCCGTAGAATTGCAACGCCATATCCGAAATGCCGTGGAATCACAGATCGAATATCTTTCCATGGAAGTATCTTCTCAAGCGTTGAAGTATCAGCGTGTAGATGGGATGAGATTTGATATTGGCATCTTCCTAAATATTTCGGAGGATCATATAAGTCCATCTGAGCATGTAGATTTTGAGGACTATCTCTCCTCTAAAATGAAGATGTTCGAAAAGACAGACACAGCCATTATTAATCTCGACACAGATCATATTGACAGAGTTATGAAGGAAGCATCCGCTTCCAAAGAAATCATTACTTTCAGTAGAAACAATGAATCTGCAGACTATTATGCTTATAATATCAGAAAAGAAGAAAGTGGCATTAAATTTTATGTAAGATGTAAGCAATTTGATCGAGAATTTACTCTGAAAGTGTTGGGATTATTCAATATAGAAAATGCCTTGGCAGCGATAGCAGCTGCAACAAAACTTGGAATAAAAGAGCAGTATATATATGAAGGACTTAAAAAGGCGAGATTAAAAGGAAGAATGGAGTCTTTTGAAAGCAAAGATGGGAAAATTGTTGCGATTGTAGATTATGCTCACAATAAATTGAGTTTTGAAAAAGTATTTCGTTCTATGAAAGAAGAGTATCCGGAATATCATATTAAGACTGTTTTTGGATGTCCGGGAGATAAGGCATTCATGCGAAGAAAAGATTTGGGAACAGTGGCTGGAAAATATTCAGAAGAAGTGTATCTTGCAGCAGATGATCCAGGATCAGAGAAAGTAGAGGATATTTCCAAGGAGATTGCTGTTTATGTAAGTGCACAGAATTGTCCTTACGAAATGATTGAGGATCGAGGGAAAGCAATTAAGACAGCTATTTCAAAAATTGATAAAAAAACCATTCTTCTTGTACTTGGAAGAGGGAGAGACAGTAGCCAAAAATATGGCAGAGAGTATATTTCTGGACCAACAGATGTAGATTATGTTATGAAATATTTAAAAGAATATGATGAAAAATAGTGGATAAAAAGGAGAGAAGCAAATGTCATCTATAGCAGAAAGAACGGAAAAACTACGTGACCTTATGAGAGAAAACAGCATTGATATCTATATTATTCCGACTGCTGATTTTCATCAAAGTGAATATGCGGGGGCATATTTTAAAGCAAGAGAGTTTATGACTGGGTTTACAGGATCAGCGGGAACAGCTGTCATTACACAAGAAGAAGCAGGTCTGTGGACAGATGGACGCTATTTTATACAGGCAGCGAATCAGATTCAAGGAACAGGGGTCAAATTATTTAAAATGGGGGAACCAGGTGTTCCAACAATTCGAGAATATGTGAAAGAAACCTTACAAGAAGGTGGTACAATCGGATTTGATGGTCGGGTTGTTTCTATGCAGGAAGGCGAGGCATATGAGAAGATTGCATTAGACAAGCATGGAAAGATTTGCTATGAACAGGATTTAGTAGATGCGATCTGGATGGATCGTCCTTCTATGAGTAAGGAAAAAGCATACTTGCTAGAAGAAAAGTTTGCAGGAGAATCTACGGCTTCTAAACTTGCCAGAATACGAAACACAATGGAAGAAAAAGGGGCAACTTCTCATGTATTCATTACATTGGATGATATTTGTTGGACCTTAAATATCCGTGGTAATGATGTAGCATATACACCGGTTGTTTTGAGTTATGCAATGATTACAAAAGATCATATGCATGTTTACTTAGATCAAGATAAGCTTAGTGAGGAATTAAGACAGAAGTTGGAGAAAGATACCGTTGTCTTTCATGCATACAATGATATTTATGAAGATATCAAAAAGCTGAACAGTAAGGAGCGTATTCTTATTGATCCGGTGCATCTTAATTATGCAATTGCAAAGAATATTCCAGAGGATGTAAAGATAATAGAAGACTCAAATCCGGCGATTCTTTTTAAAGCAATTAAAAATGAAACAGAACTATCCAATCTTCGAAAAGCAGAAATCAAAGACAGCGTTTGCCACGTGAAGTTTATGAAGTGGTTAAAAGAAAATTATAACAAAATGGAAATTACGGAATTAAGTGCTTCTGATTATTTGGACGAGCTGAGAAGTTCTTTAGAATATTACGTGCAACCAAGTTTTGGACCAATATGTGCTTATGGTCCACATAGTGCTTGCCCACATTATTCTTCTACACCGGAGACAAACGTACAATTAGAGGAAGGAAATTTCTTTCTTACAGACACGGGGGCTGCTTTAAAAGAAGGATCTACAGATATTACAAGAACCTATGCCATGGGTGAGGTTACAGCAGAAATGAAAAAACATTTTACACTAGTGGCAATGAGTAATCTTCGTCTTGCAAATGCAAAATTTTTATATGGGTGTACCGGAATGGTGTTGGATATTCTTGCGAGACAACCACTTTGGGAGCGGGGATTAAATTACAATCACGGAACAGGACATGGCATTGGTTATTTTCTAAATGTTCATGAAGGACCAGCAGGATTTCGTTGGAAATATGTAAAAGGCGAAACAAACACATTAGAAGAAGGCATGGTTCTTACGGATGAGCCGGGAATTTATATAGAAGGTTCTCATGGAATCCGTTTGGAAAATGAGTTGATTGTGCGGAAGGGTGAATGCAACGAATATGGGCAATTTATGTATCTAGAACCAGTTACATTTATACCATTTGATCTTGATGCAATGGATCCTTCCATTATGACAGAAGAAGATAAACAGTTATTGAATGATTACCATGCATCAGTGTATGAGAACATTTCTCCATATTTAGATGAAGAGGAAAAGGAATGGCTTGCCAATTATACAAGAGCAGTCTGATGCGGAATAGAGTTTAGAAATTTTAAATGGAGTGGGAAGGTCATAGTGCTTTTACACTCCATTCTCAGTAGGAATGAAAGATAGGAGGAGGAGCATATGATACAAGAGGAACTAAAAGAACTAGTACACAAACAACGCAGATTTTTTCATACCAATGCAACCATGAATATTGGATTTCGAATACAGGCTTTAGAAAAACTAAAAAGATGGATTCAAACTAATGAAAAGGAGATTGTGCGTGCCTTACAAAAAGATCTTGGGAAAAGTTCGTTTGAAAGTTATATGAGTGAGATCGGGCTTGTTTTGAGCGAAATTGCTTATATGCAGAGACATGTTGCGAAGTATTCTAAAACAAAGACCGTACATACACCTCTTGCGCAATTTCATGCCAAAAGTTTTGTGAAACCTTCTCCTTATGGTGTGGTGCTTATCATGAGCCCATGGAATTATCCGTTTTTACTTACCATAGACCCGCTCATTGATGCACTAGCAGCAGGAAATACTGTCATCTTAAAGCCAAGTGCATATTCTGCATATACAAGCAAGCTTTTAAGTAAAATGATACAAGAATGTTTTGAGGAAAGATATGTGGCGGTAGTATCTGGTGGAAGAGCAGAAAATCTTTGCCTTTTGGAGCAGCATTTTGATTATATATTTTTTACAGGAAGCCAGAGCGTAGGAAAACAAGTTATGAAAAAAGCTTCTGAGTTTCTCACTCCGGTCACACTGGAACTAGGTGGAAAAAGTCCTTGTATTGTGGATAAGTCTGCGAATATTAAACTTTCTGTGAAAAGAATTGTGTTTGGGAAATATCTAAACTGTGGGCAGACATGTGTTGCACCGGATTATATTTACTGTGATAGAGCTGTGAAAGACAAATTTGTAAGAGAACTAAAAAAGCAGATTCAAAAGCAGTATGGACATCATCCATTAGAAAATGAGGCTTATGGTAAAATTATTAATAAAAAGCATTTTGAAAGAATATTAAATTTGATCGATCAAGAGAAAGTAGTGCATGGTGGAAATTTTGATGAAAAAACTTTAAAAATTGAGCCAACAATTCTTGATCATGTAACGGTTGCAGATGCATCTATGCAGGAGGAAATTTTTGGCCCAGTGCTTCCAATCTTGACTTATGATCATATTGAAGAAGTCATTCGAAATATACAGACCATGCCAAAGCCACTTGCATTGTATCTTTTTACAAAAGACAAAAACATTGTACGCAAGGTTACGACTAGATGCTCCTTCGGTGGTGGGTGTATAAACGATACGATTATACATCTTGCCACAAGTAAAATGCCATTTGGCGGCGTAGGAGAAAGTGGAATGGGTAGTTACCATGGAAAAGCTGGATTTGATACGTTCACCCATTATAAGAGTATGGTGGATAAAAAGACATGGTTGGATCTACCAGTAAGATATCAGCCATATAAAAAGGGGTATCACACGATACTTCGAAAAATATTAAAGTAAGAAAGTTTTATACACGCTATTGGATTACTTTTTAATTGAAATTTAGAAATAGGGTGTTTATAATGATAGTGAATCATGAAATGTAATGGGAAGGGAGAATATAAATGGCCAATTTTACGAAACAGGCAATCAAGAATTCTTTTGTGAAGCTTTTGAATGAAAAGCCATTTAATAAGATTAGTGTTAGAGATATTGTAGAGGATTGCGGAATCAATCGAAACTCCTTTTACTATCATTTTCGAGATATACCTGCTCTTGTAGAAGAAATCATTATGGAAGAGACAAACAAACTAATCGAAAAATATCCTACGTTGGATTCGTTAGACGGTTTTGTAGATGAGTTTTACGCGGTATGCATGAAAAATAAAAAAGCATTGCTACATATTTTTCGTTCCGTAAACAGGGACATTTATGAAGAACATGCTATGCGATTATGCGGTGAGGTTGTGAAAAAATACTATGATACCGCATTTAAGGATATTGAATTAGATGAGAATCAAAAGCGGATTTGCATAGAAGCAAATAAATGTATGCTATTTGGCTTTTGTATTGATTGGAGTTCCCATGGACTTAAAGAAGAATATATTGATGATCTTCACACGATTTGTGGGATGTTCTATAATCTTTCTGAGCAAATGAAACATAAATAAATGGTAGAAGATACAAGGTGATTGTCGATTTTTAGGCAGTCACTTTTTTTTGTCTAAAAACCGGACACATAGGGGATGGCTGCCTGTTTTTTTGACAGGGGCAATGTATTGTCCATTCAAAGCACATGAAGTTTTACATATACTAGAGAAGAAAGGAACAAGGAGGAGGTGTTTTGTCGTGCGTTCGGTAGCACCAATGAAAACAGCTAAAATTGGATATATTTTGATTTCTATCGTGTTGTGTGTCTTAGGCATTACATTGATGATATTCCCAGAATTTTCTGCCACATTGCTTGGAACGATCTGCGGTATTATATTTGTCGCATTCGGATGTATTAAGCTGGTTGGCTACTTTTCTAAAGATCTTTTTCGATTAGCGTTTCAATTTGATTTTGAATTTGGAATTTTAATGATCGTGTTAGGAATTATTCTATTGGTACATCCAGGAAGTTTTTTGAATTTTATTTGTGTGGCTTTTGGAATATCCGTTTTAGGAGATGGCCTTTTTAAAGTAAGAATTGCGTTGGAGGCAAAGAAATTTGGGATTTTTCAGTGGTGGCTAATAGCGGCAATTGCGATCATTTCAAGTATATTTGGACTGATTCTTATTTTTAGACCTGGAGAGGGAGGATCGATTCTTATGACCTTCCTTGGGATTACCCTGTTATGTGAGGGGATTTTGAGTATGAGTACAGTGATTACAATGGTAAAAATTGTCCATCATCAACAACCAGATACAATCATTGGAGAATGACAGTTATAAAAGAAAGAGAGGAGCAGATTGTATGAAATTTTCAAAAGCGGTGGTAAAGCACCGAGTAATGATTTTGATCGTTACCCTATTGTTAATGATTCCATCCGTTCTAGGAATGGTAGGGACAAGGATCAATTATGATATGCTGGATTATCTTCCGGAAGATATGGATACCGTTAAGGGACAAAAGGAACTTTTAGAGGAGTTCGGAAAAGGTGCATTTTCTTTTATTGTAGTCGAAAATATGGAAGATGAGGAAGTCGCAAAATTAGTGAAAAAGATTGAAAAAATCGATCACGTAGAGACGGTACTTTGGTATAGCTCTTTTGCTGATATTTCCGTACCAAAGGAATTACTTCCAGACAAACTATATGATCAGTTTAATACGGATAATGCTACAATGGTGGCTGTATTTTTTGATAGTGCAACATCAGAAGATATTACCATGGATGCCATTCGCGAGATACGTTCCGTAACAGGAAAACAATGCTTTGTTTCAGGAATGTCCGCATTAGTAACTGATTTAAAAGATCTATGTGAAAAAGAAGAGCCGGTTTATGTAGGATTAGCGGTACTGTTAGCTTGCGTAGCAATGATGCTATTCCTAGATAGCTATTTGGTTCCATTTATATTCCTTGCATCGATAGGAATGATGATTTTACTTAATTTGGGAAGTAATTACTTCTTTGGTGAAATTTCATATGTTACAAAGGCTTTATCAGCAGTATTGCAACTTGCAGTTACGATGGATTATTCGATTTTCTTATGGCACAGTTACAATGAACAAAAGGAGAAGTGCTCAGACTATAAACAAGCAATGGAAGTTGCCATTCATGAGACGTTTACATCCGTAATTGGAAGTTCCATTACTACAGTAGCAGGTTTTATTGCACTTTGCTTTATGACATTTACGCTTGGAAAAGACCTTGGTATTGTAATGGCAAAAGGTGTTTTGCTTGGAGTATTGGGCTGTGTAACAGTGCTTCCGTCTTTGATATTGATTTTTGATAAACTACTTCAGAAGACGAAACATAGACCATTGATCAAAGATATGACTAAATTCTCGAAGAAGATGATTCAGGTCTTTCCTGTATTTATCATTGTGTTTGTTCTTTTGATTCCACCTGCATTTTACGGATATAAAAAAACAAATGCAGAAGTTTATTATGATATGGGCGAATGCCTTCCAAAGGATATGAAGTATGTCATTGCAAATTCGAAGTTATCGGAAGAATTTAATATTGCATCCACGCATATGATTCTTTTGGATTCTTCCCTTCCGTCAGAGGATGTACGTTCGATGATTGGTGAAATGGAAGAGGTAAAAGGAGTAAAATATGTACTTGGATTGGAATCTGTATTGGGATCAAAAGTGCCGGTAGAAATTCTTCCTGACCATATTCGGGAAGTGTTAGAAAGTGATAAGTGGGAGTTGTTGCTTGTGAATTCGGAATATCGAGTGGCAAGTGATGAAGTAAATAAACAGGTAGATTCTTTAAATAAGATTATGAAAAAATACGATAAGAGCGGAATGTTAATTGGAGAAGCGCCGTGTATGAAAGATATGATCGAGACGACCGACCGAGATTTTAAAGTAGTCAATGCAGTCTCTATTTTAGCCATCTTTATCATTATTGCTTTTGTTGAAAAGAGTTTCAGTATTCCGTTTATTTTGATATCTGTTATTGAACTTGCCATTTTTATCAACCTTGGATTGCCACATTATTTCGGACAGTCGCTTCCATTTATTGCACCAATTTGTATCAGTACGATTCAACTTGGAGCAACAGTAGATTATGCAATTCTTATGACCACACGATATAAGACGGAGAGAATAAGAGGCGGAAACAAAAAGAAGTCCGTTGTAACGGCACTTTCTACTTCCATTCCATCCATTGTTGTAAGTGGAATGGGACTATTTGCAGCAACCTTCGGCGTAGCAATTTATTCGGATATTGATATTATCAGTTCTATGTGTATGCTAATGGCAAGAGGAGCAGTTGTTAGTATGCTCTGTGTAATCTTTATTTTGCCGGCGCTGTTTATGTTATGTGACAAACTCATCTGTGCTACAACAAAGCAGATGACAGGTATTTTGAAAAAAGTAAACGTTAGAAATGAGGAGGTATAAGGAATATGAATAGAAATAAGAAATGGAAATCCGCAGTATCAGTTGTTCTTTGTGCGACAATGGTCGCAGGAGGGACAGGAGTTACCACTTATGCAAAAAATGGAAATGGAAAAGCAGAAAAAATTGTTGCGCAAAATACAGAAACGAAAAAAATAAAAGAGAGCAATAAGGTGGCAACAGGGGAAGAAGTTCTTTATGTTTTTACCAATTCGGATGGAGCTGTGAACAAGATCATTGTAAGTGATGACATGAGAAAAATGATTGGCAATTCGATTCCAAAAGAGGATGTAAATCTTTTGGGAATACAGAAAAATCTTCCGGTTCAGCTTGAAATCAGTTACGAACTTGATGGGAAGAAAATCAGTGCATCTGAGCTTGCCGGAAAAAATGGTCATGTAAAAATTCGTATCGATTATAAAAATAAAGAGAAAAAAACCTCTGTTATAGATGGAAAAAAAGAGGAAATATTTGTTCCGTATGTTATGCTTACAGGAATGATTTTGGAAAATAATGTATTTTCCAATGTAAAAGTGACAAATGGAAAACTGGTTGATGACGGAGACCGAACCATCGTGGCAGGAATTGCCTTGCCTGGGGTTCAGGAAAACCTTAAAATTTCCAAGGATAAATTGGAACTTCCGGATTATGTAGAAGTCGAAGCAGATGCACAGGGCTTTCAGATGATGGAAACGATGACTTTGGCAACCAATGAAATTTTTGGAGAATTGGATTCTTCGAAGTTTCAAAGTGTAAACGGATTAAAAGATTCTATGGATCAGATGACAAGTGCTATGGGACAGTTAATGGATGGATCCAACAAATTAGCAGATGGACTTCATACATTGAATGAAAAAACAGGAGAACTTTCAAATGGAATTGGTCAACTTGCACTTGGAAGTTCACAACTGGAAAATGGAGCCTCTACGTTAGATGGAGGTGCAGCACAGTTATTAGATGGTTCCTCACAGCTTTCCACAGGACTATCTACTTTGGCATCCAACAATGCGACTTTGATCGGTGGTGCACAGCAGGTATTTAATACACTTCTTTCCACGGCACAGTCTGAAATTGAGAAAGCAGGTCTTTCCGTTCCTCAACTTTCAATTGGAAACTATTCTAGTGTATTAAATGGGATTATTGGATCGTTAGATCAAAGCGCAGTTTATGACCAAGCTTTGAAAACGGTAACAGCCAAAGTGGAAGAAAAACGTTCGATCATTGAAGAAGGGGTAAAGAAAGTTGTTTCCGAACAGGTGACAAGTCAAGTAACAGCCAAAGTTCAGCAGGAAGTACAGGCAAAAGTTGCGGAAGGTGTAAGAGCACAGGTAGAAGAGCAAGTGATTCAGACAGTGGCTTCGATGACAAAAGAGCAGTATGATCAGGCTGTTCAAGCAGGACAAATTCCTCAGGATGTGCAGGAAAAGGTGTCAGCAGCCATAGAAGCACAAATGAATAGCGAAGAAGTTCAAGGGAAAATACAAAGTCTTGTAGAAGCCAAAATGTCTGAAGCAGGTACACAAGAACTGATTGCACAGACAACGGCGCAGCAGATGCAGACGGAAGAGGTAAAAGCAATTATTGCAAAAAATATAGAAATTCAAGTACAGCAAAAGATTTCAGAAGCAATGGCATCTGATGAAGTAAGACAAAAGTTAGAGGCAGCATCAGAAGGAGCAAAAGCAATCATTAAATTAAAGGCAGCGTTAGATGGTTACAATAGTTTTTATCTTGGACTTGTAGCTTACACAGATGGAGTAGCAACAGCTGCACAAGGGGCATCTGATTTAAACGCAGGAATGCTTACACTTAAAAATGGAACTTCTACTTTGTTAGGTGGAACAAAGGAATTAAACGCCGGAATCAGTAAATTAAAAGGAGCAGCTCCGGCATTGATCGATGGAGTTACACAATTGAAGGATGGATCGGTAAAATTATCAGATGGTCTTGGCGAATTTAATGAAAAAGCGGTAAAAAAATTAGTAGATGCAGTGGATGGAGATCTTGGTAAATTGGCGACGAGATTAAAAGGAATGGTTCGTGTATCACAAGACGAAGATCAACCAGTTAAAATTATTTATCGTACAGAAAAGATAGAATAAAACAAAATAAAAAGAAGGGAAGAGCAAAAAATAATATGCTCCCATAAAGAAGTTTTTTGAGAGATATGGTACAGCCTGGTTATGAGACTGTACCGTATCTTCTTTTTGTTTTCCGGTTTGTGATAGAATAAAAAACAAACATATGTTCGAGAAATGGGTTGAATTCGTTCCTGTTTTCATGTATGATAAATCTAAAATATGAAATAGTAAAAGATAAGCGAATACAAGGAAGGAGACGAAAACTTTGGAAAACAGATGCTACGTTGCAATTGATTTGAAATCTTTTTATGCGTCTGTCGAGTGTGTGGAGAGAGGATTGGATCCACTAACAACCAATCTTGTTGTTGCAGATGCTTCTCGAACGCAAAAAACAATATGTCTTGCAGTATCTCCGTCTTTAAAAAAGCAAGGGATTTCCGGACGGCCAAGACTTTTTGAAGTGATCCAGAAGGTGGAACAGGTGAATGCATTTCGGAAAATGGAGCATCCCAAAGAGCCACCCCTTACGTATGTGGCTGTGCCACCGAGAATGGCGTTGTATATAGAATACAGCACTCGTATCTATGAAGTTTATCTGAAATATATTGCTCCAGAAGACATTCATGTATATTCCATAGATGAGGTATTTATGGATATAACTAATTATCTTACAACGTATGGTATGACACCAAAAGAATTGACGGCAGCTATGATTCGAGAGGTATTAGCGACCACAGGTATTACTGCTACCGCAGGAATTGGAACGAATCTATATTTGTGCAAAGTAGCCATGGACGTGGTGGCAAAAAAAATTCCGCCGGATCAAGATGGAGTGCGGATTGCAGAATTAGATGAACAGTTATATCGTGAATTATTATGGGATCATAAGCCTTTGACAGATTTTTGGAGAGTCGGAAAAGGGTATGCAAAAAAATTAGAATCTTGTGGCCTTTATACTATGGGAGATATTGCACGCTGCTCCATAGGAGCCCCCATGGATTTTTATAATGAAGAGTTACTGTATAAGCTGTTTGGTGTGAATGCAGAGTTATTGATTGACCATGCGTGGGGGTGGGAGCCTTGTACCATGGCAGATATAAAAGGGTACAAGCCTCAGGCAAAAAGCATTGGCAGTGGTCAGGTGCTATCTTGTCCATATCCCTTTGAGAAAGCAAAGCTTGTGGTAAAGGAGATGGTGGATACCCTTACTCTTGATTTAGTGGAGAAAGGAGTTGTTACCAATCAGATTGTATTGACAGTGGGGTATGATATAGAGAATTTATCGGATTCTTTGAAAAAAAGCAGATACAAAGGAGAGATTACGACAGATTCTTACGGAAGACAGATTCCAAAGCATGCTCATGGTACAGCAAATATGAAAGAATATACGTCCTCGACACGGAAAATTATGGAGGCAATATGCAATCTATATGATCAAATTGTGGATAAAAATCTACAAATAAGACGAATTAATATTTCAGCAAATCACATCAAAAGGGAATCGGAGATAAATCCAAAGGAAGAGTTTGAGCAACTTCATCTGTTTACGGACTATGAAGCGCTTAAAAAACAAAGGGAAGAGGAAGAAAGAGTTCTGGAAAAAGAAAAGAGGGTGCAAAAGGCTATGCTTTCTATTAAAAGAAAATATGGGAAAAATGCAGTGCTTAAGGGGATGAATTTTGAAGATGGAGCTACGGCAAAGGAGCGAAATAGACAAATCGGTGGACACAAAGCCTAGGAGAAGATAGAGAAATGGAAAAAAAGCAGGAAAAATATAATGATATTATGAATTGTAAACATCCAATTTCAAAGAAGCATCCACAAATGTCATTACAGGATCGGGCGGCACAGTTCGCACCTTTTGCAGCTCTTAGTGGACACAATGATGCAATAAAAGAAACAGCCCGTCTTACACAAAGAAGAAGAGAATTATCTGAAGAAGAAAAGGAACAATTGGATGTAACGCTATTACAGATTCTTAGTGACCCTAAAAAGAACGATCAAATTTTAATCACCTATTTTGTGGAAGATTTGAAAAAAGAAGGCGGTAACTATCGTACGATTTTGGGAAAATTAAAGAGAATTGATGCTGTGGGAGGCAGACTTATATTGGAGGATCATACCAATATTATGCTAAAAGATATTTATAAGTTAAAGATCGTTGAAAAGTAAAGAGAATCAAATTGAAGTTAGAATCACTTTTTTGTATAATGATAGTGGAAAAGACAGGCGATCATTAGATAAAGGAAAAAAGAAGATGAATACTATAGCACGAGCAAAGATTTCAGAAGGAAAAACGGTGTTAGGAATTGAATTAGGTTCCACAAGAATTAAAGGTGTTTTGCTAGATGATCAGCACACTATATTGGCAACCGGTAGTTTTTCATGGGAAAACAAATTAGAAGATGGTGTATGGACGTATCACATGGATGATGTTTGGAGTGGAATCCAGAAATGTTATCAAGAATTAAAGAAGAGTGTTCAAGATCAGTATGAAATAGAACTGGAATCACTTGGAGGAATTGGAGTTAGTGGTATGATGCACGGATACTTGGTATTTGATGAAAATGATCAACAATTAGTACCATTTCGAACATGGAGAAATACCATGACAGAACAGGCGGCGCAAGAACTGGTGGAGTTATTTGATCATCAAATTCCGCAAAGGTGGAGTATCGCGCATTTGTATCAGTCTGTATTGGAGGGTCTTGATCATGTAAAGGATATTCGTTATATGACCACATTGTCTGGATATGTACACTGGAAACTGACAGGAGAGAAGGTACTTGGAATTGATGATGCTTCGGGGATGTTTCCAATAGACCCTGAGACAAAAACATATTACAAAGAGATGTTAAGAAAATTTGATGAAAAAATTTCAGATCAAAAGTACCAGTGGAAAATCGAAGAGATTCTTCCAAAGGTGCTTGTAGCGGGGGAAAAAGGAGGCATTCTTACCAAAGAAGGAGCCGCACTTTTGGATCCGTCTGGAACATTAAAAGAAGGAATCCCTATGTGCCCACCGGCAGGAGATGCGGGAACAGGTATGGTTGCAACAAATAGCATTAAAGTCCGAACAGGAAATGTGTCGGCTGGTACCTCTGTGTTTTCTATGATTGTTCTAGAAAAGAAACTTTCAAAAGTTTACCCACAGATTGATATTGTAACAACGCCAGAAGGAAATTCTGTTGCCATGGCACATTGTAATAATTGTACCTCTGATCTAAATGCATGGGTTCAAATATTTAAGCAATTTTGTGATAATTTCCATATCAAGATGGAAATGGATCAGTTGTATGAGGGATTGTATCAATTAGCACTTTCAGGGGAAAAAGATTGTGGCGGACTTCTTTCTTACAACTATTTTTCTGGAGAACATATTACAGATTTTACAGAAGGACGTCCACTGTTTGTAAGAGAGCAGAATTGTAACTTTTCACTGGCAAATTTCATGAGGACCCATCTTTATACGTCGCTTGGGGCCATCAAAATTGGAAATGATCTTTTATTGCGAGAAGAAGGAGTAAAGGTAGATGTAATTTTGGCTCATGGAGGTCTTTTTAAAACAGAAAAAGTCGGCCAAACAATTTTAGCGGCGGCATTAAATACCCCTGTTTCTGTAATGAAAACAGCGGGAGAAGGCGGAGCCTTTGGAATTGCTGTTCTGGCATCCTATATGCTGTGGAAACAAAAGAATCAAACGCTTACACAATATTTAGAGGAAAATATTTTTGTGGATACACAAAGTGTAACGGTGATTCCAGATCCAAAAGACGTAGAGGGTTATGAAATTTTTATGGAAAGATATAAAAAAGGACTTGCAGTAGAAAGAGCTGCAATTGACACGGTTAAATAAGATGAAAAGATTTCGCATATTATCATGGATTCCTGCAGTTGTGCTGTTGTGCATCATTTTTTCGTTCTCAGCGCAGACAGGGACAGAATCCGGAAGCTTAAGTTATAGAATTAGTTATAAGATCATAGAATGGAAGAAGTATTTATTGAAAGAGCAAAAAGATCCACAGCAAATCGCTTTTGAAGCGGAACAGATTCATATTTACGTACGTAAAATTGCCCATATGACTGAATATTTTTTGCTGGCTTGTTCCTTTGCGTTTCCATTATATCTATACCATATACGGGGGATAAGATTGTTTTTCCTGACGATTAGTTTGTGTTTGATTGCGGCTGGATTAGATGAGTATCACCAGTCTTTTGTAGATGGGAGAGGTCCATCGGTAAAAGATGTGGGGATTGATTTTTTCGGAGCGGTTTTCGGAAGCGGAATCTATGTAGTAATGGGACAAGTTTTTCAAAAAAAGAGACTAAGATAGATGGTAAAGAACTTAATGGAAATCCCATCATTCAATAGCATTTTGACATTGTTGAGAGCTTATGGTAAACTGAAGAGAAGATTCTCAAAAATAAATTGGATAGTAATCATTATTATGAGGTGAATGCAGTGGATAAATACGAATATAAGTTAAAGACAGAACAGATGCTTGAACTTATGGAAAATGGAGCGTATAACAGGGCAGCTGAAATTGCGGATACCATCGATTGGAGAAGAGTTAGAAATAGTACTATGCTGACAACAGTTAGCGATCTTTATGAAAAAAATGGAAATTATCAAAAAAGCTATGAAATTTTACATCTGGCACTTCATCGTACAGAGGGAAGTAGAAAGGTGTTGTATCGATTATGCATGCTTTCTTTGAGGACAGGTGATGTAGCAGAAGCGATTGACTATTATGATGAGTTCCTTCGAGTGGCACCAAAAGATCCAACACAGTATATTTTGAAATATAAAATATTAAGAGCAAAACGTGCCCCAATCGAGCAACAGATAGAGGCTCTCTGTGAATTTAAAAAGGCGGAGTATATTGAAGAATGGGCTTATGAATTGGCGAAAAGGTATCAGGAAGCTGGGATGACAGCAGAATGTTTGGAAGAGTGCGATGACTTGATTCTTTGGTTTAGTGAAGGGAAATATGTCTATAAAGCGATGGAATTGAAAATGCAGTATAAGCCTCTTACACCTTCACAGCGAGAGAAATATGACCACAGATATGAAAGACCAGGGGCTGTGACAGATCGAATTCCAAATGTAGAAAAATATCAGCAAGAGCGACAGAAAGTTGTGTCGAAAGCCAAGGAAGAATCAAGAACATCTGATTCCAAAATAAGGCGTGATTTTTCAGAGATTACATTGAAGAGACCAGAACCAACTAAAGAATCGGAGCAACCAAAAGAATCGGATGAACCAAAAGAATTAAAAAAAGAAGAACCGTCCAAGAAGGTTGAGGAAAAGCTGGAAGCAAAAGAGTCTATAGAAGATTTGTTGAAACGGCTGGAAAACAAAGGAATTGCCAAAACAATGAAATTGGAGGATGCATTGAAATCATTGCTAAATCCGGAAGCAGAAGAGGAAAAAGATCTTAAGGCAGAAGTACCAGCGAAAGAAAAAGAGATTGATTTTGAGGATGAACTTCCAGAACTGGAGACCGCGATAGAAGAAATAGAATCCGTTATTGATGTAAATCTTGTAAGTGAGATTACAGAAAGAAGAGACAGACAACTGGCACATTTTGATTCCGACTTAGAGGAACTGAAAGCAGAACCGATTGTGGGCGAAACGCCACAGGAAACAGAAATAGTGTCCGATGAGAAAGCGGATCTTTCAAGCGAAAAAAGTGAAGAAATCGAAGAGACATCAGATGAAACAGCAGAACTTCCAAGCGCAATCGAAGAATTATCAGATGAAACGATGGAAATGCCAAACGAGATGGAAGAACTATTAGATGAGACTGTAGAGATGCCAACTGGTATGGAAGAGTTTTTAGATGAAACAGTGGAAATGCCGGTAGAAGAGTTGGAAGAAGAACCTGAAGAAGAGTTGGAAAAAGAACCTGAAGAAGAGTTGGAAGAAGAACTTG
>JAHHTL010000032.1 GCA_020024635.1 Ruminococcus sp. | reverse complement strand
CATTCTTCCTTCTAAATAGGAACATTGTAAATAATCTGGATTAATATTTATCTTCATACTCTTCTGTAAAATCTTTCAATTCATTAAAAAGAACATGCTCCAAATTGCAAGAATTAAAATAGATTCTATAACTGACACCATTGATTTTCCCGGAAGAATATAATTTTGATAATATTTCTGCTTTCTGAGTATGCTTCCGGATTAAATAATCCGGATATTTGGTCTCTATGCGATCCAAAAAATACTGGACTCCCTCAACATCTTTTTCCACGATTACATCATTACAAAAAGCTCCATCCATATCAACAATGTGTATAATTTTTAAAAAGTCCTCCACCTTGTACCCGTATTTTTGTTTTACTGATTCAATTAAATTGTTAATCTTGGATAGTATATTATCTGTTGATGTATAATCCTTTGTCGTGATATCTCCATGAACTACTACAAACTGAATTTCCTCACTTGAAAAATATTCTTTTAAAATGGAACCCAATGCAGCTTCATCACTCGGTCCTTCTACAATGACTGCAATTACTTTTTTCTCATTCACCGCGAACACCCCGCCCTGCTTTTCTAAATGCTCTGGCAATTTTCAAACTATCGGTTTCTTCATAAATTTCTTCGGATTGACCACCTAATGTAATACTTCTGATATACATATTGCGAAGATTGTTACTTTCTCTTACATTCTTCATATGGATATAACGATTATTCGGATTCGTAGTGGAAAACATAATACTTTCCTTATCAATCATTTCAAGTGCTCGAAGATTATGTGAAGTGAAGATCAATTGTCCTTTTGCGCTCTTTTTGAAAATATCAAGCAATTCTCCCAACATGTATTCAAAAATTCCGGAATCAAGTTCGTCAATCACAAGACAAATCGAAGGATTTCCAAATGCCTGTATGAGTGCATTCAGAATGGAAATGATTTTAATAATTCCCTCTGATTCCATTCTGATTGGAATCTCTTTCATCCCCTCTCGCTTTGACATTAATTCCAGTTTCCATCCTTCTTCTCCATCATCCAATGATTGCTTTCCATAATTTTTAATCGTTACCTGCAATCCTGGAATGATTGTGTATAACACACTATTAATCTGTTCAACAATTGTCTCTAACAGATTTTTTCTTTCCTCATCCACTAAGATCGGTTCTGTCAAAGATACTGTAAAATCCCCTTTTGCCCCCATGTTATCATTTTCAATCCGAAATGCCATCGGCAAGACAAAATTAGCGGAAATCACTCCTGAATGGGTATTCCGAATCACAAATAAATCTTTCAAAGCAAATTGAAACAAAGAAGAAATGATAACTGAAAATTGTTGAAATCCATTTTTGTATTCTCTGCAGAATATATCCCGACTACTTTCACCAAAAATATAGGAGCAGTTGCTTTTTTCTGCCATTTTACGTGCTACAATCAAATCTGTTTTTATTTCTTTATTCTCTTCCAGAATTTCATCCAGTCTTTTCTGTGGTTTAAAAATAGTATTCGTCTGATCTCTTTGGTAATCCATAAATACAGTCTTATTTGTTCTGATTCCATTTTCATTCTTTGCACCACTCAATGTTTCTCGACTGATAACGACTACTTTTTCTTGTCTGCTCAAACTTAGTCTGTATCCTATTTCAAACACAATTCCATTCATGAAAAGATTGAAATCTGCAAAAATCTCTGCAGTATCGGAATCCATATCCATGTAATCTTCTAATGACTGATCAAGATCAGCTCCTATCATTACTTTTTGTAAAAAATATAATGCATCAACAATCGCTGTTTTTCCTGATCCATTTTGACCGTAAACCCCAAGTATTTCTGCTTTATCTGCTGATAAAATTTTGTTTACAGTATTCGGCATATATATAGTGCCTTTTTTTACATTTTTAATATTTGTCAATTGTAATGATGACAAACGAACAATCGGTCTTTTCATCTTTATTCTTCTCCTTACCACCATCATTCCACACTATATGTTATGACTATAACGATACCACAAAGCATTGATTTCTTCAATATTTTTCTCTGTTTCCGAATTTTTTATTCGTTTCTTTAAATTCTATTTTTGTATTTGTGACTTACCTAAAATTACACTATTTTTTCATTACTTCATCCTGTTCCGCTTTCCATTCAACAAACATGTTCGCAACGCTCTTTGGAAGAAATACCTTACGGACACTGCTCTCTGTCTTTGGTTTTTTTCAAAATCTGAACGGTTGTATTTGATTTAAGCTGCGAAGGAGAATCAGCAACACATCTTTTCCTTCCAGATTTCCCGTTTCTGTGATTTATGTTTTGGTATCATTGCATAGGTATACGAATTTTTCTATTCTCTTCTGCATCATACAGGATTTTCAAATAAAAAATTAGGATGTCGATTGCGACTTTATTCAACCAACATCCCAGACTTTTACTCCTGCTGATTATCAAGCCAGTCATCAAAACTCTTTTTTGAAATTCTATATTTTCCTCCATCCAACCGGATCCAAGAAAAAAGCGCCCCATTATTTGCATTTCTGCTAATAATCGAACGCTTTTTACTAACCGTCTCGTATAGGAATCGAACCTATAATTGAGTCTTAGGAGGACCCTGTTATATCCATTTAACTAACGAGACCTATATTTTCAACATTAACAATTCTATACCATATCATCATTTTTGTCAATTTCTTCTGGCAACTGGAGTGAAATATTATTCACATAAACTCCGTATTTGCCAGAAGTTATTCACATTTTTATTGATTTATCATAATCGTTATACACCTAAAAATTTATCGTTCCCTGTAACCAGATTGTACCTTTAAATCTTCTTCCAATTTGTGGTTCTCCAAGAACGTGTTTAACAGGTACACATACATCAAACTGTAGTTCATTTACATCTAACTTAAGCTGATAAACCTCTTCCTTGGTTAGGATATTTTCTCTTTTTCGCACTGCTATGATTCTTCCCATAATGGAATAAAGATCACATTCAATCCCATATGGCATCATATAGGTATCAACAATCGTAAAAATATCTTCATTTGCAAGACGTCTTGACACTTTTGAATACGTATCAATATCCTCTAAGGTCAACGATTCAATTGCCGACTGGTCTCCACCTCTTGCTGCACTTAACAATATTTTTCTGTTATCCGAAGCTTTCTTTTCTTTTTTCACCTGAGATTCACTTTTACGAACAGGAAAAAGTATTTTTCCTGACAAAGCCAATCCTGAAAATGTAACCGATGTAGAAACACCATTAGAAAGTCCGATTTCTTTTTCTCTCATGTACTCAATACCATTTTGCAAATGAAAGATAAGACTAATTCCTACCCTTGGATCTTCACAGATTCCAATATAATCTTCTTTATCGATTTTACGGTCAATGGCAACCTCTGCATACGTAGTAATCCCACTGCCTTCAAAATACGGAAAATAATAATCTACTTCAAAGTTATCCTCTTCATCAAGCTCTCCTAATAAAGTTATCCCCATATCTTGACCATATTCCTTTTGATATTCACAATAATCTGTGGACTTCTTGTATGAAACAGTAATTTGATGCGTAAACTGATCTTGTACCTGTAATAATAACTCTTTTAATTCTTTTTTTGTATTTAGATTGCTAAAACCAATTGCTTTTAAATATTGGTGCATTATTTTCTCCAATTATATTTCCATTAATTTTTTGGTACAATCTTATCACATCCACCCATGTATGGACGAAGTGCTTCTGGAATTCTAACAGAACCATCCGCCTCAAGATTATTTTCCAAAAACGCAATAAGCATACGTGGTGGCGCAACTACTGTGTTATTTAAAGTATGTGCAAAATATTTACCCTCTTCTCCTTTTACACGAATTCCAAGTCGTCTTGCCTGAGCATCTCCTAAATTAGAGCAGCTTCCTACTTCGAAATATTTTTTTTGTCTTGGTGACCATGCTTCAACATCTACAGATTTTACTTTAAGATCTGCAAGGTCTCCAGAACAACACTCTAACGTACGAACAGGGATATCCATAGAACGGAATAAATCTACCGTATTTTTCCACAATTTTTCATACCACTGCATACTTTCCTCTGGTTTACATACAACGATCATTTCCTGCTTTTCAAACTGGTGGATGCGATATACTCCTCTTTCTTCGATACCGTGAGCACCTTTTTCTTTACGGAAACATGGAGAATAACTTGTAAGAGTCTGTGGAAGTTGTTCCTCTGTAAGCTGAGTATCAATAAACTTTCCAATCATAGAATGTTCACTTGTACCGATCAAATAAAGATCTTCTCCTTCAATCTTGTACATCATTGCATCCATTTCTTCAAAACTCATAACACCTGTAACTACGTTGCTTCGAATCATAAATGGTGGAACACAATAAGTAAAACCTCTGTTGATCATAAAATCTCTAGCGTATGAAATAACCGCAGAATGAAGTCTTGCGATATCGCCCATCAAGTAATAGAAACCGTTTCCAGCAACTTTTCTTGCACTATCAAGATCAATTCCATTAAATCTTTCCATGATTTCTGTATGATATGGAACTTCGAAATCTGGTACAAATGGTTCTCCGAATTTTTCCAATTCCACATTCTCACTGTCATCTTTACCGATTGGAACAGATGGGTCTATGATATTAGGAATTAACATCATATCTTTTTTCAGCTTTTCTTCTACTTCTTTTTCTAACTGTGATAATTCTTCAATTCTTGTTGCATTTGCTGACACTTGTTTTTTTACTTCTTCTGCTTCATCTTTTTTTCCTTGTGCCATAAGTGCACCAATTTGTTTTGAAATTTTGTTTTTCTCTGCGCGAAGTGTTTCTACTTCTTGTTTGATTTCTCTATTCTTTTGGTCAAGCTCAATAACTTCATCTACTAATGGTAGTTTTCTATCCTGAAATTTGTTTCGAATGTTTTGCTTTACAATCTCCGGATTACTTCTTAAAAATTTAATGTCTAACATTTTTCTTCCTCCTCAATGTTATTCTTTTCTTCTTTTATTTCTTCATCTATTTCTACATCTATTTGTTCTTTTACTTTTTCATCTATTTCTTCTGATTTTTCCAGATTTTCGTTTATCTGGTGTTCTTCTTGATGTATCTCATCTTCTACTTCATCTTCTGCCATCTGATTTAACTTTTCTTCTGTATAATCAGAATTCATTTGAAAAGTCCTATCACCTTTCAAATCATACACTTCTTGATATATTGCTCTGTCTAATGATTCTCTTTCTTCTTCTCCAAGTTCCACATAACTTTGTCCGTTGACAATTTCTTTTATATAACTATAGCTTCCATCTGTGCTATGCAATACATTCAAAATCCATCCATTGTTATTATCATCCAACATGGTAAGTGCAAAACTCAAATTTCCACCCATTTCGTCAAAGGCATTGTACTTAACAACGCCCATTTTTTGATATGTTTTTGATGCTTTTCTATTGATTTCAAACATATCTTTTTTGTTCTTATCCACAAGTTCTAAAATTCTATCAAGTTCTGAGAACCTTTCCTTAAATCGTTCTTCTAAATTCTTTCCATCTTTTCCTTTCATAAACGAATTATAGCTAATTTTTAATCGTTCATATTTTAAATTGATCTTTATAAGCGATACAACAAGAACAATTTGTATCAAGAATAGTGCAATTAACAAATATGCAGGATCAACTCCAAGCTTATTTAACAAACTATTCTCCATTTATTCTCCCCTAGTTTCTACGTATAGACATAATCATGTCGAATATACGTTCGAGCTCATCTTCTGAATAATACTCGATTTCAATTTTTCCTTTTCCATTTGATTTCGGACTAACATTTACCTTAGTTCCAATAATACCTTTCATCTTTTCTGCTAAATCTTCGTAGATAATGTTAGGTATAGCTTTTTCTTTTTTTTCTTCTTTTTTTGGATTTTTTAAAAGTTTTACTAACTTTTCTGTTTCTCTTACACTTAACTTTTCATCAAAGATCTTATTTGCCAACATATATTGCTGTTCTTCATCTTCAATAGCCAATAATGCTCTTGCATGCCCAGTTGTAATCATATCATCTACTATCATTTGCTGAACACGCTCTCCTAATTTTAAAAGCCTCATAGAATTTGTAACAGCAGTTCTGCTTTTTGAAACTTTTTCTGCCACCTCATCTTGTTTTAGATGAAATTCATCCAATAATTTCTTATATGCCATTGCTTCTTCTATTGGATTCAAGTTTTCTCTTTGAATGTTTTCTATGAGTGAAATTTCTAGAACTTCTTGCTCTGAAAAATTTTTTATTATTACTGGTACTTCTTTTATTCCAGCTATTTTAGCAGCTCTCCATCTTCTTTCTCCGGCAATAATTTCATAATAATCGTTCTTCTTTTGCACAAGAAGAGGTTGTAGAATTCCAAATTGCTTAATAGAATCTGATAATTCAAGTAGTGCATCTTCATCAAAATCTTTTCTTGGCTGCTCTCTATTTGGTTCTACTTTGTTGATTTTAACAAGAATTTCTCCTGATTTTTCAGTTTTTTCTCTTTTATTTTCCACCAATGATTTTTGATTTAACTTTGCTGTTTCTTTTGGTGTCTTATCACTTTTGTCTGGAATAAGACTATCAAGTCCTTTTCCCAAACCATTTCTTTTTACAGCCATTTTATTCTTCTCCTTTATTAATCACTTCTTCTGCTAACAGAAGATAGCTTTCTGCGCCAGTTGACTTTGGATCATATAAATTGATTGGCATTCCATAACTTGGAGCCTCTGCCAAACGAATATTTCTTGGTATAATTGTTTTATATATCGTCTGATCCAAATTTTCTTTCACATTTTCTACTACTTGGAGAGATAGATTGGTTCTGGCATCATACATTGTGAAAACCACACCTTCCATAACCAAATTTGGATTTAATCTTTCTTTCACCAAATCTATAGTATGGATTAACTGGCTTAGTCCTTCCAGTGCATAATATTCACATTGTATTGGAACAAGTACAGAGTCTGCTGTTGTCATAGCATTAATTGTAAGCATACTTAAAGCCGGAGGACAATCTATGATAATAAAATCATAATTTTCTTCTATTTTTTCTACTTCTTTTTTTATAATATATTCTTTATTTTCAACGCCAATTAATTCTATCTCCGCAGCTGACAAATCTATATTAGATGGAAGAATATCTAAATTTTCATATACTTCTTTACAAATACATTCTTCAATACTGACATTTCCAATAATAAGATCATATACGCTGTATTCAACTTCATTTTTATCTACACTTAATCCACTTGTCATATTTCCCTGTGGATCCATATCTAACGCAAGTACTCTTTTTCCTAGGCTTGCAAGTGATGCAGATAAATTAATTGCCGTTGTTGTTTTCCCCACACCGCCTTTTTGATTAGCGATTGCTATTATTCTTCCCATTTTTATACTCCTTTCGTTGAATACCTCCCTATTATAGCACTTTTTTTTAGTTATATCTATTCTTTTGTGTATGTTTCACACACATAATTTTAAAAATGTTTCACGTGAAACATTTTTTTATGTTTTTTATTTTATAATGTTTCACGTGAAACATAAAAAAGATGCAATGATATTTCTTCATTACATCTTTTTTCATACATTATAGAGTTTACATATTAGCTTATTGGCTCTTTTGATGGAAGCCCTGCTTTTCTTGGGAATTTTTTGCCAGTATTTTTTACTTTACTTACCTTCACAAAGGAACGACCGATTTCTGTTCCTGGAAGTGCAAACTTTACTGTATCTGCAATCTTTCCACCTAAAATTGAAATAGCTTTATCGGATTGCATTAATTCTTCATCAATATTTCCAGATTTGTATGGTACAAACATCCCACCTTTTTTTACATATGGAAGACAATACTCACTTAATGTCGAAAGATTTGCTACTGCTCTTGAAACACAAAGATCAAACTGTTCTCTGTATTCTTCTTTTCTTGCATAATCTTCTGCCCTTCCATGTAAAGTCACGACATTTTCAAGTCCTAATTCATCAATTACTACATTTAGAAACTTAATTCTTTTATTTAATGAATCCAATAGTACCACTTGTAAATGTGGAAACGCAATTTTTAATGGAATTCCCGGAAATCCTGCTCCCGTTCCTATATCAATAACAGACTGAACGCGATTAACATCTATTGCCTTAACAAGTGCAAGGCTATCTGTAAAATGCTTTTCATTCACTTCTTCGTATTCCGTAATTCCTGTAAGATTCATTACTTTATTCCACTCAACAAGCAACTCGTAATATTTATCAAATTGCTGTCTTTGTTCATTAGAAAGTTCAATTTGTAAATTTTGAAGCTGTAGTCCAAATTTATCAGCCATTATTTCTCTCCTGTTTTTGTTTTCTGTTAATTCCTATTTATTTGTTAAATATTTATACATTTTATCTTCTGCTTTCAAGATAAACGAGTAACACTGAAATATCTGCAGGTGAAACACCAGAAATTCTAGATGCTTGCCCAATAGATGCTGGTCGGATCTGAGAAAGTTTTTGTTTTGCTTCAATACGCAAACTTTGAATTTCATTGTAATCTATGGATTCTGGAATCATTTTCTTTTCCAATTTCTTAAATTGTTCTACTTGTCTTTCCTGTCTTTTAATATACCCCTCATATTTTATGTTGATATTTACTTGTTCTGCCACATCTGCTGGAAGCTCTTTTCTTTCTTTGTCAATTGGTGCTAATGCGTCATAAGACAGTTCTGGACGTCGAATCAAATCCCCAAGCGATATTCCAGATGTAAGTGGGGTACTATGGTATCTTTCTAAAAGATCCTGCACTTCTTTTGCCGTTCCTACATTTGTATGTTCTTCTCTTTCAATCTCGTCTGCAATTAGTTTTTCTTTTTCAAGTAGTCTTTTGTACCGCGCATCATCTATCAATCCAATTTCATGACCTAATTTGGTTAATCTTAAATCCGCATTGTCTTGTCTTAACAAAAGTCTGTATTCTGCTCTGGATGTCATCATCCTATATGGTTCATGACTTTCCTTTGTAACAAGATCGTCTATAAGAACCCCAATGTATCCTTGTGATCGGTCAATGATAATCCCTTCTTTTCCTTGCAATTTTCGTGCTGCATTAATTCCGGCTATAAGACCTTGTGCCGCGGCTTCTTCGTATCCAGAACTTCCATTAAACTGACCACCGCTAAACAACCCTTCAATATTTTTAAACTCCAATGTGCTCTTTAATTGTCTTGCATCTATGCAGTCATACTCAATTGCATAGGCATTTCTAACAATTTTGGCATGTTCCAGTCCGGGAACGGACCGATACATGGCATACTGCACATCCTCAGGAAGAGAGCTTGACATTCCCCCTACATACATTTCGTTTGTATCAAGCCCCTCTGGTTCAATAAAAACCTGATGCCGATCTTTATCCGAAAACTTTACAACTTTATCTTCAATAGAGGGACAATACCGTGGTCCTGTTCCCTCTATTTTTCCCGAATATAAGGGAGATCTGTCTAAGTTATTTTTTATAATTTCATGTGTCTTAGGATTGGTATACGTCAGCCAACAAGAAACCTGATCGATTTGGACGTCTTCTGGATTTGTAGTAAAGGAAAATGGTACAACAACCTTATCCCCTTTTTGTTCTTCCATTTTATCGAAATCAATACTGCGCTTATCAATTCTCGCTGGTGTTCCTGTTTTAAAGCGATACATCTTAATTCCAAGTGCTTTCAAACTATCTGTAAGATGATTTGCTGCCTGCAATCCATTTGGACCAGTATTGGAACTTATGTCCCCGTAAATACATCGCGCTTTTAAATAGGTTCCTGTACATAGGACAACTGCACGACAGGGATATACCGTTCCTGAATAAGTCTTAACACCAGTAATCTTAGAATTTTCCGTAAGAATATCTGTCACTTCCATTTGCCTGATCTCAAGATTTTCCTGATTTTCCAGAACTTTTCTCATTGTTCTTGTATAATTTGCCTTATCTGCCTGTGCTCTTAAAGAGTGCACCGCAGGTCCTTTCGACTGGTTTAGCATTTTGGATTGAATAAAAGTTTGATCAATCACTTTCCCCATTTCTCCACCAAGTGCATCGATCTCACGCACCAAATGTCCCTTTGAACTTCCCCCAATATTAGGGTTACATGGCATCAGTGCGATACTGTCTACACTAATTGTAAACAAAAGTGTACGAAATCCCAGTCTTGCACATGCAAGTGCCGCTTCACAACCAGCGTGTCCTGCCCCTACAATGGCAATATCATATTCGTCACTATTTTCCCATACAGAATTTGCTGAATATTTCATTGACTAAATCTTCTCCTATCGTTTCTCCAGTTATACTTCCAAGTGCCTCATATGCATCCAAAAGATCTATTGAAAAGAAATCTTCTGGCATCTGCATATCGATACTATCTATTACTTTCTTTAAACTGTTATTTGCTTCTATTAAGGCAGACTTATGCCTTACATTTGTAATGTATATTTCCTCATTAAAAGACACTTCCCCTTTTAAGAACATCTCCTGCAAAATATTCTCTAGTTCATCAAGTCCATGCTCTTCCTTTGCTGAAATATCAATCATCGGCATCTTACACACATCTTCTTTTTGCATTCCAGAAACATTTTGCAGTGCTTCTCGTAAACTTTCCTTTGTTGTTGCAGTTTGAAGATCTGACTTATTTAAGAGGATGATCGTCTTACGCCCTACCAAAAGTTCCATGATTTCTCTATCATTATCATCTAAAACACGAGAAGAATCAACAACATATAAAATTAAATCTGCTTTATCCACATATTCTTTTGCTTTATCTACACCGATTTTTTCAATGATATCTTCTGTCTGGCGAATTCCCGCTGTATCAATCATGTTTAAAGTAAGACCATTTAAAGAAATTTGCTCTTCCAAAACATCTCTTGTTGTTCCTTCGATATCTGTAACAATTGCTCGTTCCTTTCCTGCAAGGACATTCAAAAGCGAGGATTTTCCAGCATTCGGTTTTCCAATAATGACCGTCTGAATTCCATCTTTTATTATTCTTCCGCTATCCGAAGATTGAATCAACCGTTCCAACTCTTTTGACAATTCCACTGCCACACTACGTAGTTGATCTGCATATCCTGTAAGATCAATGTGTTCCGGATCATCTAACGCTGTTTCTATAAAAGCTGTATGATAAATAATGGATTCTCGAATTGTTTTAATTTTCTTTTTTACATTTCCTTTCAGCTGACTAATGGAACTTTGAAGCGCATATTCACTTTTTGAATGAATCACATCAATTACCGCTTCAGCCTGAGATAAATCCATCTTTCCGTTCAAAAATGCTCGTTTGGTAAATTCCCCTGGTTCTGCCGGCCTTGCTCCATTTTTTATAACAGTTTCCAATACTCTTTTTACCACATATGTTCCACCATGACAATTAATTTCTACCGTATCTTCCCCTGTAAATGTCCGTGGCGCTCGCATAAGCATGACAAGAACTTCATCGATTGTCTCTTTTCCATCTACAATATGTCCATAATGAATCGTATGTGTAGCTGCTTGTGAAAGAATTTCTTTTCCTTTATATATTTTATCTATGATTTGAAACGCCTCTTCTCCACAAATCCTGACAATTCCAATCCCGGAGTTTGTCATTCCTGTAGAAATCGCCGCAATTGTATCCTTTTTCATAATACCTCCCAGTCTCTGAAATAAAAAGACGTTTTACAACTTCACGAAAGCATCCGTGAAGCGTAAAACGTCCTCTTTCGCTTCGAAACCTATTTCTTTAATGTAATTACAACTTTTCTGTAAGGCTCTTCCCCTTCACTATGTGTTGTTACATATGGATCCGCTTGAAGTGCCGCATGAATAATTCTTCTTTCATATGGATTCATTGGTTCCAGTGAAACTGACCTTTTCGATCTTTTTACCTTATATGCAATATTTTTAGCTAAATTCTTTAATGTCTCTTCTCTTCTTGCACGATAATTTTCCGTATCAAGTTTTACACGAACATAGCCTTCTTGGTGCTTGTTCGCAACTCTGTTTGTCAAATACTGAAGAGAATCTAATGTTTGTCCACGTTTTCCGATAAGGATTCCCATGTTCTTTCCCTTCATCTCTACGCACAATGCACCATCATTATCAATGCTTGTTGTAAGTTCAACTTCCATCCCCATTGCATTTAATGTATCTTTTAAGAACGCTTCTACTGCATGGATAGTTTCTTCTTTCACAGAGGCAAGTTCACACTCACGTTTTGCAGGTGTTACGTTTTCTACTTCTTTTTTCTCCGCTTTTGAAACTTCCTTTTTATAAACTTCTTTTTTGTATACAGTATGCTCTTCTTTTGGCTGAGATTTCTTTGCAGGTACTTCTTCATGTGTTGACACTGTTTTCTTTCTAGCTTCGATTACCGCCTGCTTTGCACCAATTCCTAAAAATCCGGCACTGCCTTTTTCAATGACATCATATTCTAAGTTGTCGCTTGTAACACCTAACTGGATCAATGCCTCTGTAATTGCGTCATCAACTGTCTTTGCAGATACTCTGATACTACCATTCATTACAAAATCCTGCCTTTCTAACCATATTCCTTTTTACTTACTTTTCCTCTTTTGTCTCTTCCTGAGATACTCCTTGATTGAATCTACTTACCATATTTGCTTTTGCTGTCAAACTTCCTGGTTTTGCATTTTTCGCGTTCGCAGCTGCTTTATCGAGCATCTCTTGTCTTTGCGCATCAGATATACTTGATTTTCCCTTCTGATTCACATTTCTTGTACTTGTTGTAGCCATTCTATTAATTTCTTGGGCTGAAGTTCCCTTTTTCTCTCTCTTTTTCGCTGCTTTCTTCTGGTTTTCCTTAATCATCTCTTCTACTGGAATCTTCTCCATGTGCTTATTGATAATAAGCTGTTGTACAGATCTTACCACCGCACTGGCCGACCAGTAGATACCAATACCTGCAGGAAGTGTGAAACACATAAATACAGAGATCAATGGCATGGTATAATTCATAGTTTTCATTGAATTTGCCATTGGATTGCCAGGATCCATCGGTGCCTGTGGCATTAACTTCACACTTAAAAACTGTGTAGCACCAGCTAATACAGGGATAATGACTGCAAGTATAATTCCTATAATAGAAAAAGATGTGATTGCTGCTGTCAACATCGTAAATGGAGACTCTGCAATATTAATTCCAAGGAACATATTCATATGCCCAATATTCTGTGATGTAGATTCAATCACATCTTTTAAATGAGGCATCTTATCTGCTAAAGTTGCCCATGTAGAATCTTGAAATTTATATAATACATTGATCAATGTATCCGCTTTTTTATAATCATAAATCTCTGGATTCATCATAATTGGTTTTGCAGAACCAATTGCTTCCATAATTTTTTGAAATCCATCAGTTGCAATAATATTATTCACAAGCGGCATATACGTATCTCTTACTCCTGTTACGTAAGATGGAATACTTTGAATAACCGGATACAATGCAAAAAGTACCGGCATTTGAATTAACATTGGTAAACAACCACCTGTAGGGGAAGTACCATATTTTTGATACACCGTTTGTAACTCTTCCTGTTGTTTTAACATGGAAGCTTGGTCTCTTCTATTTGCATACTTTTTCTGAATTTTCATAATTTCAGGCTGCATGACACTAGACATCTTGGACCATTTCTGCTGTTTAATCGTAAGTGGAATCATCAGCATATATACAATGATTGTAAAAATAATAATACAAATACCAATGTTTTGGATGCCAAATACACCATCCATCACATTATAGATTCCATTCATCACTTTTCCTAACAGCCAGGAAATCTGATGAATAACCGGCCAGTCAGCCACACCGACTGCTAAAATTCCATACATTTTTTTTCCTCCTTAAGGTACCGGATCATATCCGCCTTTTGCGAAGGGATTACATCGAAGAATTCTCCATATTGTTAGGGCTCCACCTTTGATTGCTCCATATTTTTGAATTGCTTCTATACCATATTGAGAACATGTTGGTGTATAAATGCAATGGTATGTTCTCTTCAAACCAGATAAATATTTCTGATAAAATTGAATCAGCCATATCATCACATGCTTCATCTGCATCCCTCCTTTTTGTCTTTTCAGACATGACTTGTAACAAGTTTTTGTTGATATATCTCATGAAGCTTACCCAAGTGGATGAGTGCACTCTGTAATTGGTGATAATTTTTATCTTTTGCACTCACTCTCGCAATAATTATAATATCAAATCCACATTGGAACTCTGCCTCTAAAATGCGATAGTTCTCTCGAAGCAGTCTAGTAATATGATGTCTTACTACACTGTTTCCAACTTTTTTACTAACTGAAATTCCTACTCTGTTTCTTTCCAGTCCATTTTCTTTGATATACATAACCAAGTACTTATTCGCATACGATTTTCCAGTTTTGTATACGAACTGAAAATCTTTATTCTTTTTTAAAGACTCTGAAAACTTCATTATAACGTTTCCTCTCCTATTCCCAAAAATAAATAGAAGAAAAGGCCACATAGATGCGGCCTAAGCTGATAAAACTTTTCTTCCTTTTGCTCTTCTTGCAGCTAAAACTTTTCTTCCGCCTGGAGTGCTCATTCTAGCTCTGAAACCATGAACTTTTGATCTCTGTCTTTTTTTAGGCTGAAATGTCATTTTCATTATCCATACACCTCCCTTGGATCTAAGATACTTATTATAAAGTATTTACAATAATTCTTATTGATGGTCTTATACCTATATTGATAGAAAGACACTACGTTTCATTATATTCAAAAAACATAAGTAAGTCAAGCAGTTCCTTTCATTTTCACAGCGTTTTTTAAGTAATCAACAAATTCTATCACAAAACCGAATTTATCCACAAAATGTGAATAAATATTTTAATATTGTGGATAACCTGTTGATAACCGCTGTATAACTATGGAAGACCGTGTTAATTATTCACAAAAAACAGCTTTTTTCCAGTATTTTTTGCCTGTTGATAATGTTGATAAAGTTATAAACCTATTTTTGATTGCTTATAGAAGAGATTTGATGTAAAATGTAGGAGAGATATTGTACCCTAATATCTCTATATTACGTTGATTAGGAGTTAGATTGATGAACATTGTAGAAGAGAAGTGGGATCAGATCCTGGGCAAGATGAAGTTAGAATACTGCTCGTCCAATATCGCATACAATACATGGATCCATCCACTTACCATTTATGAAGTTACCGCCGATACGGTATACATACTTGTAAAATTAAAAGCAAGTTTGGAGCATATTGAAGAAAAATACATGCTTCCTTTTAAAGTATGCATAGCTGAAGTAACAGGAAAAGAATATGAAGTTTCCTTTGTTACAGAAGATAATATTGTTATTCAGGAAAAAAAAGACACTGTTAATAAGAAAATAAAGTCAAATGCCCTATTTGCGGATGCGAATTTGAATCCCAAATATACATTTGATACTTTTGTTGTTGGTAATAATAACAATTTTGCCCATGCAGCTTCTCTTGCTGTTGCCGAATCTCCGGGTGAAATTTATAACCCACTTTTCATATATGGAGGGGTTGGACTTGGAAAAACTCACCTTATGCATTCCGTAGCCCACTTTATTCTTGAAAAAGATCCTTCCAAAAAAGTACTTTATGTAACAAGTGAAACTTTTACCAACGAATTGATCGATGCCCTGAAAGTAGGTAAAACAGGTAATGAATTAGCTATGACTACTTTCCGCGAAAAGTATCGTAATATTGACGTACTTCTTATCGATGATATTCAATTTATTATTGGTAAAGAAAGTACACAGGAAGAATTTTTCCACACATTTAATCATCTTCATGTTTCAGGAAAACAGATTATTATCTCTAGTGATAAACCGCCAAAAGATATTGAAACACTTGAGGCCAGACTCCGTACACGTTTTGAATGGGGTCTAATTGCTGATATCTCTTCTCCTGATTATGAGACAAGAATGGCAATATTAAAGAAAAAAGAAGAACTAGATGGATTGGAAAAATATCATATTCCTGACGAAGTTCTTCAATATATCGCTAACAACATCAAATCTAACATCCGTGAACTTGAAGGGTCGCTTAACAAATTGATTGCTTTATCAAATTTGGAAAAGAAACCTATAGATATTGCACTTGCTGCAGAAGCTTTAAAAGATATGATTTCTCCTGATAACACAAGAGAAATTACTCCAGAACTTATTATGGACGTTGTCTCTGAACATTTTAATATTCCAGTTGCCGAATTAAAAGGCAAAAAGCGAAATGTAGAAATTGTTCTTCCACGTCAAATTGTGATGTATCTTTGCCGCACGATGACAGACACTGCCTTAAAAACCATTGGTATTATTCTAGGCGGAAAAGACCATGCTTCTGTAAGCCATGGTGTCAAAAAAATAGAGCATGATATGAAAGTAAACGAAGCTTTAAACAACACTGTTAACATTATAAAGAAGAAAATCAACCCAATTTAGTGGATAATTCTTTTTGTTTTAACCCTTTTATCCACATACAAAAAATTGACCTTTACACTTAAATTTCTTGTAAACCGCCTATTTTTAAGGCTTTACAGGATTTTTAAGTGCATCTTTACGATGTGAATAACCTTTGGATAACCTTGTGGAAACACTGTGAATTAAAGGTGGATTAAAAATTTGCAAATTTTAAGGCACTTTTTTATCCCCCTTTTTTCCCAACATCTTTCCCTCGATTTCAACATACTTATCAATACCGACAAAGCCTTGAAACTCAAGGGCTAGAAGGACTTATCAACTTATCCACAGCCCCTACGGCGGATACGGCGGAAAACTCTCTCTTAAAAATTAATATTTTCCACCGAAAAAAAGATATTCACATTCCAAATTGAAAGGAGTTTAACGACACATGAAAATAATCTGTTCTAAATCAGATCTCGTAAAAGGAGTTAGCATTGTTTCAAAAGCTGTTCCTTCAAAAACAACAATGCCTATATTGGAATGTATTCTAGTTGACGCATCTACAGACTTTATTAAGTTTACTGCGAATGATATGGAACTAGGCATTGAAACAATTATTGAAGGTGACATCATTGAACGTGGTATTATTGCCTTAAATGCAAAAATCTTTTCTGAGATTGTAAGAAAACTTCCAGATAACGAAGTAACCATTGAAACAACACCGGACAATCAAACACTCATTACATGTGAAAAATCGAAATTTAATATTGCATCTCAATCTGGAGAAGATTTTTCCTACTTGCCTGTAGTGGAAAAAGATGATTTCATAACTGTCTCAGAATTCACCCTTAAAGAAGTGATTCGTCAGACAATTTTTTCTATTGCAGATAAAGACACAAATGCAATGATGACAGGTGAACTATTTGAAATCCAAGACAATATCCTAAAAGTGATATCCTTGGATGGTCACAGAATTTCTATTCGTAAAATTGAATTAAAAAATAATTATCCAACAAAGAAAGTCATTGTTCCTGGAAAAACATTGCAAGAAATTAGCAAAATTATCGGAGGAGAAGCAGAAGCACAAGTCGATATTTCATTTACAAAAAATCATATAGTTTTTGAATTTGACAAAACTATCGTTGTTTCTCGTTTGATCGAAGGAGAATATTTCAAAATCGATCAGATGCTTTCCAGTGATTATGAAACGAAAGTAACCATCAACAAAAAAGAACTTTTAGATTGTATTGATCGTGCAACACTGTTGATCAAAGAAGGAGACAAAAAGCCTGTGATTATTCATATTCAGGATGAGTCCATTGAATTAAAAATCAAAACTCAGGTCGGTTCTATGGATGCCGAAATTATTTGTACCAAAGAAGGAAAAGATCTTCTTATTGGGTTTAATCCAAGATTTTTAATTGACGCGTTACGGGTAATTGACGACGAAGAAGTAAATTTATATTTCATGAATGCCAAAGCTCCATGTTTTATCAAAGACGAGAATCAAAGTTATATTTACCTCATTCTTCCTGTCAATTTTAATGCAATTGCTTAGAGGAGGAAAAAATGGAAATAATTAAATTAAGAGAAACGGATGAATTTATCAAACTTGGTCAGGCACTGAAATTGGCTGGACTTGTTGAATCAGGAGTGATGGCAAAAGATGTAATCCAAGATGGAATGGTTACTGTCAATGGTGAAATGGATACACGAAGAGGACGTAAATTATACGCTGGAGATATTGTACAATTTGAAGGTCAGGAAATAAAAATTGAAAAATAGTCTGAAAACGTGTAGAATAGTTAAGGATTGAGGTAACATTTGCTATGGTGATTAAGTCTTTAAAGTTAAAAAATTATAGAAATTATGAATTTCTCGATGTGACCTTTGATCCAAAGACGAATATTCTATATGGCGACAATGCACAAGGAAAGACAAATATCCTTGAGGCTTTGTACTTGTCCGGAACGACGAAATCCCATAGAGGGACAAAAGATCGGGACATGATTCGATTTTTCTGTGATGAATCACATCTTGAAACTGTGGTAGAAAAACATGGTGCACAGTTCCAAATTGACATGCATTTAAAGAAAAATAGTCCGAAAGGGATTGCAATTAATAAAATTCCAATCCGAAAGGCGGCAGATTTATTTGGAATGATTCACTTTGTTTTCTTTTCACCGGAAGATCTAAATATCATAAAAGAGGGACCCTCTGGAAGAAGAAGGTTCGTAGATCTTGAATTGTCACAGCTAGATAAAGTCTATCTTAGCAATCTGTCAAATTATAACAGAGTCATTAACCAGAGAAATTCGCTTTTAAAAACGATTGGAAATCAAAGGGAACTTATAGAGACTTTGGACATATGGGATCTGCAACTTGCAGAGTATGGAAATAAAGTGATAGATGCTAGAGAAAAATTTCTCAAAAAAATCAATACGATCATTTCTGATATTCACTATAAACTTACAGGGGGGAGAGAAAGAATCTCTTTGCTGTATGAAAAAAGTAGTGGGCAGTTATCTTTAGAACAGGCTTTGATAAAAAATCGAGAAAGAGATATTCGCATGAGGAGTACTTCAGTTGGTCCTCATAGGGATGACATTTGCTTTATGTCTGATACGTTAGACATTCGAAAATTTGGTTCCCAAGGGCAACAAAGAACGGCAGCTCTTTCGTTAAAGCTTTCGGAAATCGAACTTGTGAAAGAATTGATTCAAGATACGCCTGTGTTGTTGTTGGATGATGTTTTATCGGAGTTAGATAAGCATAGACAAAACTATCTTTTGGATAGTATTCATGATATTCAGACGGTGATTACTTGTACCGGACTTGATGAGTTTGTGAATAATCGATTTTCTATCAACAAAATTTTCCACGTAAAAAATGGACAGGTAGCAAAAGAAAATTAGGAGGTTTTTACATGGGTGCAACAGATACAGAATTTGATGCCGAGTATGGTGCGGATCAAATCCAAATATTAGAGGGACTGGAAGCAGTCAGGAAAAGACCAGGTATGTACATTGGCAGCACTTCATCAAGAGGTCTTCATCATCTGGTTTATGAAATTGTAGATAATGCGGTAGATGAAGCATTGGCTGGTTACTGCGATACAATTCATGTTAATATCAACAGTGATAATTCAATTACTGTTATCGATAATGGACGTGGAATCCCCGTTGGTATGAATAAAAAAGCTGGACTTCCTGCAGTGGAAGTCGTATTTACAATCCTTCACGCTGGTGGTAAATTCGGCGGTGGAGGATATAAAGTTTCTGGAGGACTTCATGGAGTGGGAGCCTCTGTTGTTAATGCGCTTTCTGTTTGGTTGGAAGTGGAGATTTACAACAAGGGAAATGTTTATATGCAAAGATACGAAAGAGGGAAAGTTGTTCAAAAACTGACAGTAATTGATCAGTGTGATTCGGAAAAAACGGGAACAAAAGTAACATTTCTTCCAGATAATGAGATTTTTGAGGATACAGTTTTTGATTATGATATCTTAAAACAACGTTTTCGAGAGATGGCTTTCTTAACAAAGGGACTGAAAATTGTTTTGACCGATTTTAGGAAAGAAGAAGCAATAGAAAAGACCTTTCACTATGAGGGTGGAATCAAAGAATTTGTTACGTATCTTAACAGAAGTAAAACACCACTGTACGATAAGATCATATATTGTGAAGGGGTAAAAGATGGTGTGATCGTTGAGGTTGCAATGCAGCATAACGATTCTTACAGTGATAATACCTATGGTTTTGTAAATAATATTACGACACCAGAAGGGGGGACGCATGTCGTAGGTTTTCGAAATGCATTGACAAAAACATTCAACGACTATGCAAGAAAAAATAAATTATTAAAAGATAATGAGCCAAATCTTACCGGGGAGGATATTAGAGAAGGACTGACTGCTATTATCAGTGTGAAGATAGAAGATCCGCAGTTTGAAGGACAAACAAAACAAAAATTAGGAAATAGTGAAGCCAGAGGTGCGGTTGATAATATTGTCAGTACACAACTTGAAATTTTCTTGGAACAAAATCCGGCAGTGGCTAAAATTACCGTTGAAAAATCTGTACTTTCTCAAAGAGCCAGAGAAGCAGCAAGAAAGGCAAGGGATCTTACAAGAAGAAAATCTGGTCTTGATGGTGGCGGACTTCCTGGGAAACTTTCCGATTGTTCGGATAAACATGCTGAAAATTGCGAAATTTATATTGTCGAGGGTGACTCTGCCGGCGGATCAGCAAAGATGGCACGTGACCGAAAGACACAAGCAATCCTTCCACTGCGTGGTAAAATTTTAAATGTTGAAAAAGCGAGACTGGATAAAATTTACGGAAATGCGGAAATCAAAGCAATGATCACTGCATTTGGAACAGGAATTCAGGATGATTTTGACATTTCAAAATTAAGATATCATAAGATTATTATCATGACAGATGCGGATGTTGACGGAGCTCATATTAGTACGTTATTGTTGACATTTTTATATCGTTTTATGCCAGAACTCATTAAAGAAGGGCACGTATATTTAGCCCAGCCACCACTTTACAAACTGGAAAAAAATAAAAAAGTTTGGTATGCGTATAGTGATGAAGAATTGAATTCTATTCTAAGCGAAGTTGGAAGAGATGGAAATAATAAGATCCAACGCTATAAAGGTCTTGGAGAAATGGATGCGGATCAGCTCTGGGAAACTACAATGGACCCAGAAAATCGTATTCTTTTAAAAGTATCAATGGACGAAGAAAGCTCTTCAGAACTTGATCTGACTTTTACAACTTTAATGGGGGACAAAGTAGAACCAAGACGAGAGTTCATCGAAGAAAATGCAAAATATGTAAAAAATCTTGATATATAATTAATAGATGATCTTTGGAAAAGTAGCAGGAAAGGATGGAAAAATGGAAGACAATATTTTTGATAAAGTCCATGAAGTTGACTTGAAAAAGACAATGGAAGACTCATATATCTCTTATGCCATGAGCGTTATAGCATCTCGTGCTCTTCCAGATGTAAGAGATGGATTAAAACCAGTACAAAGAAGAATTCTCTACTCCATGATAGAATTGAATAATGGACCAGATAAGCCGCACAGAAAATGTGCACGTATTGTCGGGGATACCATGGGTAAATATCATCCACATGGTGATAGTTCAATTTATGGAGCATTGGTAAATATGGGCCAGGAATGGTCTACAAGATATCCCTTGGTAGATGGACATGGAAACTTTGGATCAATCGACGGTGACGGAGCAGCTGCTATGCGTTACACAGAGGCGCGATTGAGTAAAATTTCCATGGAAATGACGGCGGACATTAATAAAAACACAGTTGATTTTGCACCAAACTTTGATGAAACAGAAAAAGAGCCGGTGGTTCTTCCGGCAAGATTTCCAAATCTTCTCGTAAACGGTACGTCTGGAATCGCGGTTGGTATGGCAACCAATATTCCACCACATAATTTACGAGAAGTAATTCAAGCAGTGGTAAAAATCATTGATGATCAAATCGAAGAACATGGAGATACCACAATTGAGGATCTTCTTGAAATCATAAAGGGACCTGATTTTCCAACCGGAGCAGAGATTTTAGGTACAAGAGGGATTGAAGAAGCCTATCGAACTGGACGGGGAAAAATCCGTGTTCGCGCGATTTCTAACATTGAACCTATGGCAAATGGAAAAAACAGAATTGTTGTAACAGAGCTGCCATACATGGTAAATAAAGCGAGACTCATTGAAAAGATTTTTGAACTTGTAAAAGAGAAAAAAATTGATGGAATTACAGAAATCGCAGATCACTCTAGTCGGGAAGGAATGCGGATCTGTATTGAACTTCGTCGAGATGTAAATCCGAATGTTATCTTGAATCAGCTTTATAAGCACACACAATTACAAGATACATTTGGTGTTATTATGCTTGCACTTGTTAACAACGAGCCAAAAGTCATGAATCTTCTGGAGATTTTAAATTATTATTTAAAACACCAAGAAGATGTGATTACTAGAAGAACGCAGTACGAGTTAAACAAAGCAGAAGAACGTGCGCACATTTTACAAGGACTTTTGATTGCGCTAGATCATATCGATGAAGTGATCAAAATCATTCGTGGATCTAAGAATGTACAAATTGCAAAACAAGAATTGATGTCTAGATTTGAACTTTCTGATGCACAAGCTCAGGCTATCGTGGATATGCGACTTAGAACGCTGACTGGATTGGAAAGAGAGAAGCTTGAAAAAGAATATGCTGAACTCATGAAAAAAATCGGAGAGTTAAAAGCGATTCTTGCGGATCGAAAACTTCTTCTAGGAGTGATCAAAGAAGAAATTTTAACCATTGCAGAAAAATTTGGAGATGAGAGAAGAACAAAAATTGGATTCGATGAATTTGATATTTCCATGGAAGATTTAATTCCAAGACAAAATATTGTCATTACTATGACAAAATTAGGATACATCAAACGCATGACAGTTGACACCTTTAAGAGCCAAAATCGTGGTGGAAAAGGAATCAAAGGAATGCAGACAATTGATGAGGATTACATCGAAGAACTGTTTGTGACATCCACACACCATTATATTATGTTCTTTACTAATACAGGACGCGTTTATCGTCTGAAAGGCTATGAGATTCCAGAAGCAAGTAGAACTGCACGAGGAACTGCAATCATTAATTTACTCCAGCTTATGCCAGATGAAAAGATTACAGCAATGATTCCAATACAGGAATACGAGGATGGAAAGTATTTATTTATGGCAACGGAAAAAGGTTTGGTTAAGAAAACACCAATCCGTGATTATGCAAACGTAAGAAAAACAGGGCTTGCGGCGATTACACTTCGTGAAGATGATAAATTGATTGAAGTAAAAATCACAGAGGAAGATGAGGATATTATTCTTGCCACAAAATACGGACAATGCATTCGTTTTCATGAAAAGGATGTCAGAGCCACAGGAAGAACGTCTATGGGTGTTCGTGGAATGAACTTAAGTGATGGGGATGAAGTCATTGCGATGCAGATCAATACCCAAGGAAAAGAACTCCTTATCGTATCAGAAAAAGGTATGGGAAAACGGACAAATATGAATGAGTTTACCGCTCAAAACCGTGGTGGAAAAGGAGTAAAATGTTATAAGATTACAGAAAAGACAGGAAATGTCGTAGGAATGAAAGCTGTAGAAGAAGACAATGAGGTAATGATCATAAATACCCAGGGAATTATTATTCGTATGCAGTGCTCAGATATTTCGGTTCTTGGAAGAATTACTTCTGGGGTTAAATTGATCAATCTTCCAGATGGAGAGAAGGTTGCAAGTGTTGCAAAGGTTAGAAAAGCTTCTGCCGAAATTGATGGGGAACAGGTAGAAATCTCTGAAGATGAAGAAGATACAATAGAATAAAATAATTTTTGCAAAAGAGATTGAGTAATATCAATCTCTTTTGTATTGTAAAAAATTGGATTTTGCAATATACTTAGAAACAAACAAAAGAGATAAAAGTAGGAGGATACAGGATGTCAAAAAAACAAATTACCGGGCTTATTATAGCTGTGATCTTGTTCATTGTCACGGGGGTTATAAGTGTATTTACAAATGCAGCTGTTACAAAAACATTCATGCCAGATATAGATAACATGGCGCTTAGTACAAAGGAGCAGAATACTCCGATAGAAAATTATATTGCCGTGATTCCAATTACAGGAACAATTGAGGCACAAAAAGAAGGTTCTGTTTTTGAAACGTCACAAGGATATCAGCATCAGACAATTTTAGATTTTGTGGATCAACTAATGTCTGATTCTTATAATCAAGGTATACTCCTATATTTAGATACTCCAGGAGGAGCAGTATATGAAAGTGATGAATTATATTTAAAATTGGAAGAATATAAAGAAACGACAGGAAGACAAGTTTGGAGCTATATGTCACATATGGCAGCTTCAGGTGGATACTATATAGCTATGAGTTCAGATAAAATCTACGCAAATAGAAATGCAATCACAGGATCTATTGGTGTCATTATTTCAGGGGTAGATATGTCTGGTCTTTATGAAAAATTAGGAATTAAATATTATAGTGCTACAAGTGGAGATTATAAAGACAGTTCTAAAATGAATGAGGAACAGATGCAGATTCTTCAAGGAATGGTTGATGAAACATATGAACAGTTTGTTGAAATTGTATCCAAAGGTAGAAATATGTCTAAAGAAGATGTAAAAAAATTGGCGGATGGAAGAATTTACACAGCAGCACAAGCAAAAGAAAAAAATCTTATCGATGAGATTGCAGCTTATGAAGAAGTTACTACGTTGATGAGACAGGAATTAGGAACAGACCAGTTTTATGAGATGGAAGTGAAAGAACCGGCGTTTTCAACGCTATTCTCTCAAATAGAAAAAATAATTCCAAAATCAGAAGCGGAAGTTTTGAAGGACATAAAAGAGGAACAAAAGAACGGGAGGCTGATGTATTATGCAGAACAGCTACAGTAGCGAAAAAGAAAGTTATCAGTATGCCGGCTTTTGGGTAAGAGTTTCTGCATATGTGATTGATAGTGTCATCATCTTTTTTGGATTGTTATTCGTAAGATTTTTTCTGTTTATTATTGGCTTATTTTTACTAGATGAAGCAATGAATAGCAATTTCTTATTTAGTTATTCCATAAAAGATATTATTTTATACAGTTGTAGTGTGGCATATTTTGTATGCTCCACCTATTATACAGAGACTACGATTGGAAAAAAATTAATGCATTTAAAGGTAATCAGTAGAACAGAAGGAAAACCACTTACCTTTATAAATTTATTGTATCGAGAAACGGTAGGACGTTTTTTGAGTGGAATATTTATCAATATTGGATATATGATGATTGGAATTGATAAAGAAAAATGTGGTTTACATGATATTTTATGTGACACAAGAGTTGTATATGACATAGAGAAAAAAGAGAAGATTCCAAAAACAATTCTAGAAAAACAAATACCGCAAGAAATAGACATAACAGACACAATAACACTAGAGTAGGAGAAAACTTAAAAATGAGACGAATCGTGATGATGATTTTTCGAAATCTCATATATGTACCATATATGTGGTATCAACTATGTTACCATGCATCACATGTAGAAAAGTATACTGAGAAAGAACATTTTAAGTTACTAAAATACATTGTATATCGAGCAAATAAAGGGGGAAATGTAACAGTTAAATCTTATGGGATCGAACATATTCCGAAAGAGAATGGATTTATGATTTTTCCAAATCATCAAGGAATGTATGATGTACTCGCACTTATTGCCACAATGGATCATCCAATCTCTGTTGTGGCAAAAAAAGAAGTAGCGAATATTCCATTTTTAAAACAGGTTTTTGCATGTATAAAAGCAAAGAGTATGGATCGAGAAGATATTAGACAGTCCATGAGGGTAATTTTAGAAGTAGCACAGGAAGTACAAAAAGGAAGAAATTATGTAATTTTTCCAGAAGGAACCAGATCAAAAAAAGGAAACATTATAGGGGAATTCAAAGGAGGAAGCTTTAAAACAGCCACAAAAGCGCAGTGCCCAATTGTTCCAGTTGCCTTAATTGATTCCTTCAAACCCTTTGATACTAAGTCGTTAAATAAGGTTACAGTACAGGTACATTTTCTAGAACCAATTCTATATGAAGAATATAAAAACATGAAAACAAATGAAATAGCAATGCTTGTACAAAACAAAATCCAAGACACAATAAAAAAATATGAAAAAAAAGTAAATTAATCGTTGACAAAACAAGACTATATCTTGTATAATAGGTCATGCACTGTTGATGAGACGACAGTTAGATACTGAAATGAAACAATTTCATAGTGACTTGCGAATCATAGATTGGCAGACGCATTCAGTATGAGGAGAAATACTCAAGAGGCTGAAGAGGCGCCCCTGCTAAGGGTGTAGGTCGGGCAACCGGCGCGAGGGTTCAAATCCCTCTTTCTCCGTTTGATGCGAAGCATCAAAATAATATCAAAAAAACTTTTTGAAAAAACTTAAAAAAAGTGTTGACAAAAGAGTTTGGACATGATATTATAAACGAGTTGCTGACACAGACAGCAATCGACAAAGAACCTTGATAATTAAACAATAGACAACAGATCCTTGAAAATTTCTTTAA
>JAHHTL010000031.1 GCA_020024635.1 Ruminococcus sp. | reverse complement strand
GAAGGATTTATAAAAGGCACAACTGGAGCAGGAGATGCATTTTGCTGCGGAGTATTGTATTGTGCGTATTATGGACTAGGACTAGAAGCAGGGTTAAAGCTGGGGGCAAAAACAGCAGCATGTTCGTTATCCGCGGAGGATAGTAATTCAGGTGTTGTTCCGTATCAAGAGATAGAAGAAGTATTGAAAAAAAACATACTATCTGATATAATATTCACAAAGAGAGCGATTTAAATTAGCGAGAGGAATGAGGTTAGCGCTGCTCTAGTGAGGGAGGGAAACATATGAAGAGAGGTATGAAAGTTATTCTTATCATTGTAGCATGTATACTTGGAATTGGACTGGTTGTAGGTGGAATTACATTTACTGTTGTCAAAAATAGTTCAAACATGGAAGAATATAAACTAGGAAATGATACAATAAAATCAATCAAAGCAGTTGTAGATAAGAGAAAAGTGGTTTCTGTGTCCACTTCTACATCAAATGGAGTAAGGGAAAAATCTATTGAATACAAATCTAGTACAGTTCAGAAAGATTTAAGTAAATACGTGGAGTATCTTGTGAAAGAGGACAATTTTATTTTAACGCAAGATATGGACTTATCCAAAATTCCGGCGTCTGTACAGCTCGGAAAGGAATCCAAAGATGCTGGGCAAATTATGATTATGACAATTGATTATACAACGTTTGGATATACCATTACGATCCAAAAAGGGGAAGGTACTCTGACACGTTATTAAAGAAAGAAGATTGGAAAAATAGAAAACGATTGTATGCGGCAGCTGAGAAATTCTCAGCTGCTTTGTATTAGAATTAGATTTATTAAGAAATAAGAAACCAAGGAGAGTTCATATGAATCAAGAGAAACACTGGGTAAGTATATGGGGGAATGCAGTAAGTGTTGCGGAAAATCGTCCCGAACAGTATGCAAAAGATTTGACGATTCGCTATCCGATGAAAAGTCCATTCCAAGGAGAGAGCATACGAATCACATTCGATAATTATTGTGGGACAGAGGAAGTGGAGATCAATCAGGTTACTGTGCGGGTTGGAGATGAATTTTATCCCGTTTTTTTGTCTGGAAATAGAACCATGCGAATCCCTGCAAAAGGAACCATTGTTACAGATCCGTTGGAACTTAGGATAGAAGTAGGAGATTGGATAGAAATAAGTTTTTATTTAAAAGAGTTTACCCAGATGCGTTCTGTTGTTTTTGCCAGTGGACCATTGACTTATGGAAGTTATGCAAAGGGTAATCAGACAACAACAAAAGAGTTTGATATTCAAACATCACGTCCTACGCATCTATTTTATTTTCTTAGTAATGTATCTGTTTTAACGGAAAAAGAAAATCGTGCGTTAGTATGTTATGGAGATTCCATTACGGCACAAGACTGGCCGGATTATTTAAAACTTCGTTGTACAAGAGAAGGATTCACAAAAACTTCGGTTATTCGCCGTGCTACATCTGGGTCGAGGATCTTGCGTGAATATCAATGCTTTACATATGAGTCTTACGGATTAAAAGGAAGCAAACGATTTTCCCATGAAGTTCCAACCGATGGAGCCGATGCAGTGTTGATTCAACAGGGGATTAACGATATCATTCATCCGGTTGGTGAGGAGGTTAATATTTACAGACCAATGAGTGATCTGCCAACGATAGAGGAACTGATTGATGGGTTAAAATCTTATATTTATGAGGCAAAAGAAATGGGCTATAGGGTCTATGTTGGGACCTTACTTCCAATGGGAGGATGGCGCACAGATGCTCCTTTTCGTCAAGAACTTCGGCACGCTTTTAATGAGTTTATTCGAACAACGAAATTGCTGGATGGAGTTGTGGATTTTGATCAGGCACTTAGAGATCCGAAAAACCCAGATTGGTTTTTGCCGCAATATGATTCGGGAGATCATTTGCACCCGAGTAAAGAAGGATACGAACGCATGGCGGAAATCATACCGATAGAATTACTGCGATAATCATGGAATGAATAGTAGATAGGCAAAACAAGTAAATTGTATATTGAGGAATAGAAATCTTTAGCGTATCATAACAATATTAGTCACTAGCATACACAAGATAAGGAGATGGAGTATGAAAGATTCCATGATGAAAAAGATTTCAAAATTTATTGTAGAAAAGCGGGTATTTATTTTTCTACTCTTTGGCATAGCAATTATGTATTCTGTGTTGTCCATGAATAAGGTAAAGGTAAATAATGATATTACTGCGCTGTTGCCATCGGATACCGTAACAAGGCGTGGATTGGTAATTATGGAAAAAGAATTTACCACGTTTGCAACGGCAAATGTAATGATATCGAATATTACCTATGATAAGGCAGAGGAACTGCGAGAGACAATTGAGAAAATCAAGTATGTGTCTTCAGTAGAGTTTGATGATACGGCAGAGCATTATACTTCTTCTGCGGCCCTTTTTTCGGTAACATTTTCTGGAGAAAAGACAGAGAAAACAGTTTTGCAGGCAATGGAAAATGTAAAAAAGGAATTAAAAGGGTATGAAGTCAGTATTTCTACAGAAGTTGGGCAGGATTACACTGCACAGTTGGCTTCGGAAATGGGGGGCATTCTAGTTCTCGCGATTCTTGTTATTGTTGGTGTTATGCTGTTTACCTCAAAAAGCTATTTTGAAGTAGTAATCATGCTGATTGTATTTGCGGTTGCAGGAATTTTAAATATGGGAACGAACTTTTGGTTTGGTGAAATATCCTCCATCACAAATTCCATTGCAATTATTTTACAGTTGGCACTTGCGATTGATTATGCCATCATTTTTTGCCATCGGTTTCAAGATGAATATCAAAAGCAAAATAAGGTAAAACCAGCATTAATTGATTCACTTGCATATTCAATTATAGAGATTTCTTCTTCAAGTCTTACGACAATATCTGGACTAATTGCGTTAACACTTATGCAGTTCCGTTTAGGATACGATCTTGGTACTGTTCTGACAAAAGGAATTTTATGTAGTTTGATTACGGTATTTTTGTTAATGCCAGGTCTGATTATGGTATTTCATAAACCACTGTTAAAGACGAGACATAAAAATTTGGTTCCTGATATTACAGGGTGGGGCAGAATTTTGTCTAAACGCAAACCTGTATTTTTATATGCTTTTGTTATAATTGTTCCGTTTGCTATATTTTTTTCCATGAAATGTGATTATGCTTTTTCCGAAGACGCCACAGATCGGATTAAACTATCGGAGCAAGATAAGATTGATCAGAAGATCCATAATACATTTGAAGAGACCAATGCCATTGCTCTCATTGTTCCAAAAGGAAATTATGTCAAAGAAAAAATTTTGTTAGATGAAATCGGAGAATTGGATGGGATTAAGACTGCTACAGGACTTGCAAATGTGGAAATTGAAGATGGCAAGACATTGACGGATCTTTTCACAGCACGAAAGTTTTCGGAATTGATCGGAGTTGATATTGAAACTGCAAAGGCGCTTTATGCATTGTATGGGTTGGAACATCGACAATTTGAACCCATACTTGGAAATTCAGATACCTATACCATTCCTTTAATTGATGTGATGGAATTTTTATTTAAAACAGTAGATCAAGGGATCGCAAACTTAGATAAGAGCCAGACAGAAATGATGGATGAACTAAGGGCAAAACTTACAGATGCAACAAAACAGTTACGTGGAAAAAAATATGTGCGTATGGTATTTAATGCAACAGTTCCAATAGAAGGAAAAGAAAGTTATGCGCTGGTGGAAAAGATCGATAAAATAGCAAGAGAACAGTACGGGGATCAAATTTTAGTGGTTGGTGACATCACAAGTGCACGCGATCTAGAAGAATCTTTTATGACGGATAATAATATGGTTTCACTACTGACCGCCTTGTTTGTGTTTTTAGTATTGCTATTTACCTTCCGTTCATTTGGTGCATCGATTTTACTTATTTTAGTCATTCAAGGAAGTATTTGGATCAACTTTTCATTCCCATTTTTAACAGCTACTAATATTTCTTTTGTAACGTATCTGATTGTAAGTGCAATTCAAATGGGAGCGACGATTGATTATGCGATTGTCTTGTATAACCGCTTCCAAATTCAAAAACAAATGCGTTCTCCAAAAGAAGCCATGGCGATTGCAGTTGGGGAAAGTTTTCCTACGATATTAACCTCCGGAACCATTATGACAGCGGCCGGATTTATTATAGCGGGAATGACAACAGATGTTTATGTTGGATCTATCGGTTATACATTGGGCAGAGGATCTTTGATTTCAATTATTCTTGTACTGACGGTATTACCACAGATTTTGCTTGTGGGAAATACATTTATGGAAAAGACAGTGATTGATTTTAAAAAGCTGTTAGGAGGAGAAGAAGATGAAGAAGAGATTTAAAAACATGATGTTGCTTATACTTTCTTTGTGCCTTCTTGTTTCTAGTATTCCCATCACGGTGTCAGCGCAAGACCAAGTAAAGAAAATTTCTTCCGAAAAGGAATGGATAGAATTCGCAAAAAAATGTAAAACAGACGCGTACTCGAAAGGGCTAAAAGTACAACTTGTAAACGATTTGAAATTTTCGGATGAGGACCAGATTGTGATTCCTATTTTTTGTGGGGAATTTGACGGAAAAGGACATAAAATAGAGACAGGAGATATCAAAGGAAAAACAGGGAGCATGGGACTGTTTCGTGTTATAAAAGAAGGGGCAAAGGTTGAAAACCTGAAAATAAAAGCAAAAATCACAGAAGAAGAAAACATGACAGAAGTGGGAATCTTATGTGGAGAGAACTACGGAACCATTCAAAAATGTTCCGTGTATGGAAAACTTTCTGGATATAAAAATGTAGCAGGAATTACAGGGATCAACTATGGAACCATTACAGATTGTTTTTCCAATGCAGACGTCGAGGGAACCTATCATGTAGCAGGAATCGCCGGAACCAATGAAGGAACTATTTCAAAGTGTAAAAACAAAGGAAAAATTAACTTAAAAGCCAATGAACAGGCGACCAATATTGGTGGAATCGCAGGAGTGAATGAAAACGTAATTCAAGACTGTACCAATGAAGGAAGAATTGGATATCTGCATACAGGATATAATGTAGGTGGAATTGTAGGGCTAACGAGAGGATTTATCCAAAATAATAAAAATGTTGGAAAAATTGCAGGCAGACGTGATGTTGGAGGAATTGCGGGGCAGATGGAACCTTCTTTTCGTGTTGAGTATGGGCAAAACGCTATGGAATTGCTGGATAACAGCGTTTCTGGATTTTCGACCACAATGGATCAGGTGATCAATGATATGCAGACTGCAATCAACCAAGGGGCATCTGGACTTAGTGGGGTTGTAAACGAATTGACGTCATTTTCCAGAAGCTTATCTTCCAACGTTTCTACACTGTTTAGTAACATGACATGGATAGAAAATAGCGGACAATATATAGAGGGAATCCGTGGGGAATTAAAGAACTTAAAAGAAAATTTACATGGGGATCAAAATGTTTCTGGGGTGATTGATCAAATCAATCATCTGTTAGATCAATTTGACCAGAACAATCCAACGGCATGGCCAGAGCAGATTAAAACACTGATGGATTTATTAAAACAATTATCGGATGCAGTGGAGCAAAATAAATGGGTAGGAGACAGTTTGAGTAATATTTCGGATAATTTTTCAAAACTATCCAATGTCGTGATCGGTGGATTTCAGGATTTTGGACAACAAAGTACATCGGTTCTGCAACAGGCATCCGAAGGACTTGCCAGCATTTCACAAAATAGCAAAGAGGTTTTTCAACAAAATAGTAATAGTGTAAAATCCGTTCGTGACAGTATTTCTCAGGCGGTGAATTCTATGGACAACCTTCAAAATAGCGTAGACAAAGTGTTAAGTGGAAGTGTAAGTGATGTGGAAGACATATCTGCACAAGTTTCTGCGAAAGACAATGGCATGGTCGTTGCTTGTACCAACGAAGGAGAAATTGAAGCGGACTACAATGTGGGAGGAATTGTCGGAAATCTTTCAAAAGAGATATCGGTTGATCAGGAAACGGATGCTCTGCCATCTGTTGATGATGTACTTTTCACAGATACTACGTTGTATGTAAGAGCTACCCTCTATGGATGTCAGAATACAGGAAATATTTTTGCAAAATATAACTACACAGGTGGAATTGTAGGATATGGAAACCGAGGAAGTATTGTGCAATGTGAAAACAGTGGAAATGGAGAAGCCGGAAAAGAGTATGTAGGTGGAATTTCTGGATATTTTAGAGGAAACATTGAAAACTGCGATAGTATTGGTTTGTTAAAAGGGGAATCTTATGTGGCAGGGATTGCAGGTGAGGCAGCTCAGATTCAAAACTGTCGAGCTATTCCATGCGTGGAAAAAGAATGTGCGTATTCTGGTGGAATTGCTGGGGTCATGGATAATGGAGAGGGAAACAGATTTGTTTCAGATACATTAGGAGGAATCAATGGAATCAGTTACAAAGGAGTTGCAGAGTCCATCTCTTACAACGACCTTTTGAAGGATAAGGAGATTCCTGAAAGTTTTCGGAAGATCAATATCGTATTTCAGGTGGAAGGAAAACCACTGAAAACAGTTACGGTTTCCTATGGAGGACACATCGGAAAACTGCCAATGGTAAATACAAAAGATGGGAAATATTGGAAGTGGGATAAGTTTGAAAAAGATGGTGTTCGCTATAATCAGATTGTAGATGGAACGTGGAAAAATCTGATTACAACACTTTCCACCGGTACGCAAAAGCCAAAATTTTTAGTCGAAGGGAAGTTCAACGATCAAGCTACACTAGAGGTGGATAAAATTTCAGAAGAAAGTTCAAAAAATATTTTAGCTAGCAAAAAAGCAACCTATGTATACAAACTGTCTGTAAAAGGAAGCAAGGCAAAAAACATTAAAGTTCGCTATCACATGGAAAATGAAGGAAAACTTTATCGTGTGGAAGAGAAAGGAAACAAAGAAATTGCTTATGAAAGAGATGGAAAATATATTGTGTTTTCAATGAAAAACGGCGGTGTATTTTCATTTGAGGAAGACAATACACACGCAAGACGAACAATTTTTATAAAAGTGTTAGGAATGCTTGTTCTTACAGGAAGTATGATAGGAGTAGGTGTCTTGATCTACAACAAAAAGAAAGAGAAAACGAAGAATTAAAAAAGCTGCTTGTTCACGAAAGAAAATCGTGAATGGGCAGTTTTTTTGAATCAGTGACCGATAAAAAATAAATCAAAAGGTAGTTGACAAGTCATGGATGTTTTTCTACAATAGTTAGATGAAACTAACTAAAGGAGCAGAAAATGAAAGATTTAAAGAAAAAACGAGAAGATGAAATTAAAGTTGTAGGTCAGATGATAGAGATTTATTGCAAAGCTCACCACAAGGGGAAACATTTATGTACGGAATGTCAACAACTTTATGATTACGCAACAAAACGCGTGAATCATTGTCCGTTTATGGAAACGAAAACATTTTGCTCTAACTGTAAAGTACATTGTTATAAGCCGGAATATCGTGAAAAAATCAAAGAAGTGATGCGGTTTTCAGGACCGAGAATGCTGTTTGTGCATCCGATTCTTGCAATCAAACATGTAATTGAAATGAAAAAAGAAAAAAAGGCGCAGAAGAATCAACAAGGAGAATAGAAATGTCAGGGCAGCAAGAACTTTTAAGATTAAGAATATTGTTGGCGTTTTTAAAAGAAGATGAGACGTGTACGATTATGGGGATTGCACGAACATTAGACGAATCAAAGCAAAATATCAGTAGAGCGGTGATTGTTCTTGAAAAAGAGGGCATGATAGACAGAACAGATATACGACATCCCATATTAACAAAATTCGGGAAAAAGATGGCAGAGAAATATGCGAAAAAAATGAAAATATCTATGCAGTTTCTTATGGAGGAAGGGGTGAGCATTGAAAATGCCAGAAAGGATGCTTCGTACTGGGCCATTCATAACTCGGATGAAACGGTAGAAATCTTAGAAAAAACTTGTCAAAAAAATGAAGTAAGAAAAATCATACAACATCGATATAGGTTTACAGGAGAATTATTGAACAAAAAGTTAAAAGAAGGAATTTATCAGTTCCCATTTTTTTTACATGGGGGATCAAATTTGAAGTTAAATGAATCTCTTGAACATCCATGTACTTGCCATATATCGTCAGGGAGGGGAAATCTTTCTTTGAAATGCACAGAGGCAAAGGAGAGGACGATCAGAACAATGCAATATTATGACAAGGGGATGTTTGTAAGTGCGGAAAAACAAGGTGACATTTTAATGATTCCATTTGATATTGTAGAATTTGTTAATTATGGAGAAGGCAGTGGTCAGATAATACAAGGAACAGTACGCTTAAAGATACAATATACAGAGATGAATAGAAATCTAAAAGAAGAAACAGCCTTATTTACAATGTTCATTGAGTAAATTTGTCGCAAGTATGAGACAAAAGAAAGAGTGAAAATATGGTGAAAATCGAGAAAATAGAGGCTATTTATAGAAATCTTGTCACAAAAATGCGACAAACTCGTAGATGCAAAGAAAATAAACGTATGCTATTCTAATGTTACCGATTGTTCGGTATATTTTTTTGAACTAGGGTTAGTTTGCACTAACTTAAAACAGGAGGAAAGTAGCATGAAAAAAGTAAGAACATTTTTAAAAAAGACTTCTGCACTAATGCTTGCGTCGATGATGCTTATAAGCACAAATATTGCGCATGTATTAGCAGCAGAACCAACTAGTGTGGGAAAATATAATGTACCAGTGCTTGGGCTTGACAGTTCAGCACCGTTTGAAGCAATTAAGCAGGCATTTTCCAAAGCATTTGGCGACAGTGCAGAATTGGAAATCAAAGAAGATGGGACAAAGGAACTTACAGTAACACTTCAGCATATGGTCGTGAATTTTGGCGGTCAATATCATTGCAACATATTGAAAGTGGAAGGCGCTACAGTCCTTTCCACGAAAACAGAAAAGTTTTCTCAAACATTTGGAAATCCATCCGACGTTGTTGATGAACAAGTACCAGAGGTTGTAAAAGTAAGACTTCCTGAGGCAAATGAAAAAGGAGGATATCCATTTACTGTTACCATCGATTTTATGAATTCAATGTCGGGAACAGAACGTCCAACAGATGTAACATTAAATCTGGATCTTGCAAATGCTAAAGAAGTGATTGATTATACTGCTTTGAATACGAAAATTGCGGAGTTAAAAACTTATAACGCAAACAACTACGCAGAAATTGGTTACAATGAGTTGAAAGATGTAATCACAAAAGCAGAACAACTTGTAAACAATGCATCAAGTTCTGCACAAGTGAAGGATATGATTGAAAAACTAGATCAGGCAAAAAACGCACTCGTTGATATTTCAGAGATAACAAATACAATTGAGGAATGCAAAGAATTAAGAAAAGAAAATTATACAGAAGATTCTTATAAAAAGTTTGTTGAAAAACTCAAGGAAGTTGAAAATGCAAAAAAAGAGATTCGTACAGTAGAAGATGCAAAAATCTTGCAGAAAAAACTAGATGATGCAAGAAAGGAATTGAAATATATAGGTGGAGACTATAGTAAGGTAGAGGCTGCACTTAAGAGAATTCCGAAAACACCTTCTAATTATACAGAGGCATCTTGGAATGCACTTATGGATGCAAAAAATGCAGTAGAATATGGCTTAGGTGTTGCAGATCAGGAAAAGATCGATGCATTTGCAAAGAACCTTGAAAACTGCATTAAAGCGCTGGAACTAAAAGATGCGGATTATACAAAAGTAGAGGAAGCTTTGAAAAAAGTTCCAGAAAATATGGAAAAATTGTACACAGAAAAGTCTGTAAAAGCAGTAAAAGATGCAGTCACTGCAGTGGTAAGAGAGTTAAAAATTGATCGTCAAAAAGAAGTAGATCAAATGGCAGCTGATATTGAAGCAGCAATTAAAAAGTTAGAGAAAAAATCAGAGAAACCAGATGGACAACAAAAACCAGACAATCAGCAGAAACCAAATAATCAGCAAAAACCAGAAGAAGAAAATGGACCACTTGACAAAAATAATTTAAAAGATGGAATCTATGAAGTTTCTGTACAACTATTCCATGCAACAAACAATCAATTATCAATGGCAGCAAAATCGTTTGTTAGTCCGGCGAAAATCGTTGTGAAAAATGGTGTGAAAACCATGTATGTTTACACACAACCAATGTCATTTGGAAACATGACAGCAAGCCTTCAAGAAATGCGAGTATTTGATTTAAATGGAAATTATCAGAATGCAGTCGTACAAGCTACAAATGGGGGAAATCCAACTTGTTTCTCCTTCCAGTTGCCACATACCGAAGAGTTTATTAAAGTACAAGTAAACCCACATGTAGAAATGATGGGCAATCAGTTTTTAGATGCTAGAATCAAAGTAAATTATCAAACATTGTCAAGAGTTTCCAAAGATGCAAATGATGGAAAAGTAAATGTTTTACAGCCTAGTTCAGGAAATCCAAAAACTGGAGACTCAACAAATGTTGCGATGTATGTAACAATTCTTGGTTTATCTTTACTTGCAGTAGGAACATTGGTTTATAAAAGAAAGTTCTATAAGGAGAAATAAACAATGAAAAGAAAATCGGGAATCTTTTTGATGGCAGTGATGCTGTTTGTGGCATCGCTTACGGCAAATGCGATGGACAATGGAGCGTATCTGGCGCCTAGAACAACTTCCTATGTAAATCCAGATACAAATGAAACGATGGATGGAGGAACCAATATTGCACTCGGTCAGAGTATGTGTGACAGCATCGTAGAGGATCAAGTATTGGTAGAAAAAACAGAGGATAGCATGTATGTTACCGTTGGACTGGGATTGATGTCAAACGTAAGCGATGTTTCGATGCAGGTGGTAAATGAAAAGGGAGAGTTCCGTGATGCGGAACTTACCTTAACAGGAAGTTGCCAACGAGATGGTGATACTTGCAATCATTACCGATTTGAAATGAAACCAGATGATAAATATTTTAGCCCAATCATGTTTGTAACACCAATGGGAAGAGAAGTACAGTTTTTTGTCCGTGTTGATTATGATTCCATGCAAGCAGGAACTGGAAATTTTTTAAGTGAAATGCTTGAGAAAAAACCAGAGCCAAAGGAGACAAAGGAAGAAGCTTCACAGCCAAAAGAAGAAAGCAAAAAGCAGGAACCAAAAGAAGAAACGGCAAAGCAAGATTACACTACATGGATTTTTGCAGGTGTTGCAGTCGTTGTTCTTGTAGGGGCTGGAGCTGTGATCCTGAAAAAGAAGAGAGGATAAACGATGAAAGTACTGAAACGTGTTTGCGTAATTGCGACTTGTTTTCTGTTGACAGGATGTGCTGTAAAGCCTTCAACAAATGGACAAGCGGACTCTCCAAGGATTGTTGCAACGTCTGTAGCGACCTGTGAAATTTTAGATCGTTTATCGATAGAGCATGTTGTTGGAGTACCAGAAACTCAAAGTTATGAGGTTCCAAAGCGCTATGAGAAGGCGGAAAAAATAGGATCTCCCATGGCGCCGAATATGGAGATTGTAAAATCCTTAGCGCCAACGATCGTTTTATCTCCCAATTCATTAGAGGGTGAATTAAAACCTAAATATGATGCAATACAGACAGATTCCTATTTTCTGGATTTAAAAAGTGTAGATGGAATGTACCAATCCATACAAGAATTAGGAAAACGGTTTGGAAAAGAGGCAGAAGCCAAAAAGTTAACAGAGGAATTTGAAGCATATAAGGCGGATTACTTAAAAGACACTCAAGAAAAAGAAGCGCCAGATGTTTTGATTTTGATGGGCTTGCCAGGATCATATGTTGTAGCAACGGAAAATAGCTACGTTGGGAGTTTGGTAAAAATGGCTGGTGCAAATAATGTTTATGGGGATGGAGATGGACAAGATTTTGTAAATGTAAATACGGAAGATATGTTACAAAAAGATCCAGATATTATATTAAGAACATCCCATGCGATGCCAGAACAAGTAAAGGTTATGTTTAGTGAGGAATTTCAGACCAATGATATTTGGAAACATTTTAGAGCAGTGCAACAAGAAAAAGTTTATGATTTGGATCATGAAAAGTTTGGAATGAGTGCAACGTTTCGATATCCAGAAGCATTGGAGGAATTAAAGCCTATTTTATTTCCGTAAGGAAAGAAAAAACCGGAAGGAGTGAAAAGCCTTCCGGTTTTTCTAAGAGGAGGAGAACATGCGAAGTAAGAAAAGAACGAGTGTCTGTTTTATGGGAACAATCTTATTGCTTTTTGGATTGTTTTTAGTATCGGTAAATGTAGGAAGTATTAAAGTGTCACCTTTAGAATTGTTTCGAGGGATCTTTATTGCATATGATCAAAATGTGAGCGCCATTTTTGATTTGCGATTTCCTAGAATCTTAATTGCCATGTTAGGGGGAGCGGCGATTGCTGTATCTGGTGTACTGTTACAGGCAGTGATGAAAAACCCATTGGCAGATCCTGGGATTATTGGAATTAGTTCCGGAGCGAGTCTTGCGGCTGTGTTGTTAACAGCGTTTCTTCCATCATTGTTTTTTTATACCCCATTGTTTGCGTTTCTAGGAGGAATGATTGCATTTCTTTTGGTATATGGTCTTTCCTGGAAAGAGGGCTTATCTCCTGTTCGTATTATCTTGGTCGGTGTGGCGGTAAATACAATGTTTACCGGAATTATGAATGCGGTCAATAGCGGAACAGGAAGCACCAATTCCGGAGTCGCTAGTATTGTAAATGGAAATATTACCATGAAAACATGGAATGATTTTTATTTACTGGCAGTTTATACAATCATCGGGTTGCTAAGTACCTGCTTTCTTTCAGAAAAATGTAATCTAATGGCATTGGAAGATAAAACAGCTGCTGGACTTGGAATTCATGTGAATAAAAATCGGATTATTGTATCGATTGTGGCGGTTTTGTTGGCGGCTATTTCCACAGCAGTGATCGGGCCAATTAGTTTTTTAGGACTAATTGTACCACATATTTCAAGGATTTTAGTGGGAAGCAATCACAAGGTGTTACTTCCATATACCATGCTTTTAGGAGCGGCGGTATTTCTATTTGCAGATACAATTGGAAGAGTCATCGCACAACCATATGAGATTAGTGCATCCATTATTATGGCTGTAGTAGGTGGACCATTCTTTATAATCTTATTGAAAAGGTCGGGAAAAAATTATGGAAAATAATATATTTAGTGTGAAAAATCTTTCGTTTTCTTATGGAAAGCATCCGGTAATAGAAAACATTGATCTTGAAATTAAAGAAGGAAAAATTACCACATTGATTGGTGCGAATGGATGTGGAAAGTCTACATTGTTTCATTTGATGACAAGAAATCTAAAACCACAACAAGGGAACATCATGCTTGGGAATGAGAAGATCAGTGAGATGAAGCTAAAAGAGTTTGCAAAAAAGGTTGCAATTGTTCATCAGTACAATACGGCGCCAGACGATTTGAGTGTAGAAAAACTGGTATCCTATGGAAGGATTCCACATCAAAAGTTTGGAAAACGATTGGATCCAAAAGCAGAAGAGGAAAAAATAAGATGGGCAATGGAAATAACGGATACATGGAAGTATAAAGAGAAGCTTGTTTCAGAGTTATCTGGTGGACAAAAACAGAGGGTATGGATTGCAATGGCACTTGCTCAAGATACAAAAATTTTGTTTTTGGATGAACCAACAACCTATCTAGATATCCGTTATCAAATACAAATTTTAAAACTGATAAAAAAATTAAATCGGGAATATCATATTACAATTATAATGGTTTTGCACGATATCAATCAGAGCATCTATTATAGCGATGAGATTATCGCGATGAAAAATGGAAGGATTATTGCCAAAGGCTGTCCGGAAGCAATTATTGATTCAAAATTAATGAAAAAAATTTATGGAGTGGAACTAGAACAGATTTGCTTTGAGCATCGATCGTTTGTGATTCCTGTTTAACCATAGAAAAGCCGTCTGATCAAGGCGGTTTTTTTTATGAGAAAAAAAGATTGACTATGGACTAGGTCAAGAGTTTATACTATCCTATGTATGATATTAGAGAGAATGAGGTAGAGTGCAATGAAACAGACATATACAATCGGAGAAATTGCATCAATGTTAAGAATTAATGTGGATGCAATCCGGTTTTACGAACGAAAAGGGTTGGTACATCCACAAAAAAATAAGGATAATAAATATAGGATTTTTACAATGAATAATATTTTGGAATTGTTAGATGTCATTTATTATCGGGAACTAGATATGTCTATTTCAGAAATTTCCTCTATTTTGCATTCAGGGACAAAAAGTTCCATGCAAGCATTGCTGAGGGAAAAAAGAGAAAACGCCCAAAGGCGTCTTTTATTTGAGCGACAGCTCATTAGAAAAATAGAGCACATTGAACAGATTTACGAAATGATCGATACCAATCGGAAGGTAAGTGTGCGAAAATTTCCAAAGACATGGATTATGAGGCAAGGGTACAAAAAGGATGAGATTATGAAATCTCAGATTGAAAATTTCACAAAAGATCAGTTTGTGATGAGTTCAGTGTTTTATAGTTATCATATCGAAAATCAGGAAATGCAGAACTTGTACATTACAATGGAACAAAATATTATGGAAGAATTTGAAATGTCATGGGATCATTGTGAAGAATTAAATTTGGGTACTTGTATTTGTAAGGTTGCCAAGATGGAAAAAAATATCTTGCAAAAAGAGTCGCTAAAAGATATGTTTCAGTATGCAAAAAGAAACGGGTTTCAGTGTGAAAAAGAAATTTATGTACATGAGATTCCACTTACATCCTATATGGATGAGTGTAATTATTTTGCGGAGATTTATCTTCCGGTAAAGCAAAAGAACGAGACAAGATAAAGGAAGTGATAAAATGGATACGAAAAAATTAAAAAAAGAAATGTTACAATATATTCTCCCTTCTATGTTTGCAATGATGCTCAGTGGCTTTTATTCTATTGTTGATGGATTATTTGTTGGAAATGCAGCAGGCAATGATGCACTTGGAGCGATCAACATGGTCTGGCCACTTCAATGTGTGTTGAATGCGGTTGCAGTTGGAATAGGAGTAGGAAGTGCCGTACTCATGTCCACATACAAAGGAGAAGATCGAGAAAAAGAGGCAAAAAATATATGGGGAATGGGGATGATCCTTCTATTGGTAGTAGGGGCTACTCTTCCGGTGTTGATGTTAGTGTTTCTATCTCCATTGTTGTCTTTTTTGGGGGCAGAAGGGGCTATGGATCAGTTGTGTAGACAATATATTGTTGTGATTTTAGTTGGAGGAATGTTTCCGGTTCTTGGAAATGGATTAAATCCATTGATCAGAAACATGGGAAATACGATCAGCGCTACCATTCTTATGAGCTCTGGTTTGGTGACCAATATTGTTTTGGATTATTTCTTAGTTTATAAGTTTAAGATGGGGCTTTATGGAGCTGGATTAGCAACGATTATTGCACAGGCAGTAGTTGCCTGTTTCAGTGTAGGATACCTATGGAGAGGAAATCGAGAATTATTTCAGACTTCTAATTTTATACTGAAATCCAGAGAGATAAAGAAAATCATGAAAATTGGAATTTCGCCATTTGGACAAAGTCTCGTGCCATCTTTAACAATTTTATTCACAAATTGGAAATGTATCCAGTATGGAGGAAGTCATGCGGTTACGATTTTCTCTGTTGTGACGTATATTTTATCTACCATACAACTGTTATTACAGGGAATTGGAGATGGAGTACAGCCTTTATTTTCTTATTATCACGGGGCAAGGAAAAAGAAGGAATTAAATTGGCTCTACAAGCATGCGTTTCTGCTGTCTGTTTTGTTTTCTTCTTGCTGTACAATCTTTGTAATCTGGTATGCAGGGAATTTGTCGGATCTTTTTGGTATAACAGCAGAATTAAGAGAAGCTTGTAAAAGTGCTATCATCTTCTCAGCATTTGCGTTTCTTACCCTAGGTCTTGCTCGATTGACCTGCTCTTACTTTTATGCCACAGGTAAACCTTTGATTTCTACGGTACTTGTATATATTGAGCCTTGTTTACTGTTGCCACTATTTTTAAATGTTATGGCAAGTATCTATGGATTAGATGGAGTTTGGATGGCAGGACCTTTTGTACAACTTACTTTGTGCATAGCGGCGTTGCTTATGAAATTGATTCTAGCAAAGAAAGAAGAAGTATAAGAGAAAGGAATTGACTGAACCAAAGAGCAAGAGTATAATAGGATAGAAAAATAAAACATACGGGAAGAGAAAATGAAAAATATAATTATAGGAATTGCCGGTGGGACCGGTTCAGGAAAGTCCACATTTACCAATAAAATAAAAGAAGAATTTAAAGATGACGTGGCAGTATTGTATCACGACAATTACTATCGAGATCAAAGTGATTTGCCTTTAGAAGTCAGAAAGAGAACAAATTACGATCACCCGGATGCCTTAGAAACGGAATTATTGATTGAACATTTAAAGGAATTAAAAGAAGGAAAAGCCATTGAGTGTCCAATCTATGATTATTCTCTTCATACACGTTCAGACAAAGTTATGGTTGTAGAGCCTAGAAGAGTGATTTTATTAGAAGGAATTCTTGTTTTTGCAGATGAAAGATTGCGGGATCTTTTGGATATAAAAATATACGTGGAAGCCGATGCAGATGAGAGAATTTTAAGACGAATTATTCGAGATGTAAAAGAACGTGGCAGAGATATCGAAGGCGTAGTGGAACAGTACCTTACCACAGTAAAACCGATGCATTATTTATATGTAGATCCTACTAGAAATATGGCGGATATTGTAATTAATAGTGGGAAGAATCCTATTGCGTTTGAACTCATTAAAAATAATATTAAAGAATTTTTGACAGTGGATTCCTAAAGAACCAGAAAAGCAGCTACCTTCTCGACCAGATGGTCGAATAGGTAGCTGCTTTTCTTTAGGGATTCTTTCAAACGGTATCTAACCATTTTACGATGGTATGAAGGGCTAACTGCGTATTGCCACACTGACAGTGGTTGGAAGCAGATTCCTTTTCTGTAAATAACCGAAAAGTGATTGATTTTGCGTTTTTTAAACAATCAATTTCTTCTTTATAAAACGTCCAAGGTATAAAGTGATCTTTGGTTCCGTGTAAAATAAGTACATCTTGTGTGATTTGATCGGCAACATTTAGAATTTGAAAATCATTGAGTTTTTTTAAATACTCAAAAGGAGAATTAACGCCATAGGCATACATCCCATGTTCAAAAACCCACTGCATAAAAGGACTTTTTTTCATTTCTTTAAACATAAGGTTATTGACAATCTTTTTTTGATTTGTATGTAACAGGAGTTTGAAAAAACGTTGTAAAAAGGTCGGTAAATCAGATAGTGAAATTTCTAAAAAATTTGGAAATAAAGACCAAGCTACAACATGAGAAATTCGAGGTTCAAAAGCAGCGGCTCTAGGGGCGAGCATGCCACCTAAAGAGACTCCTATCAAAATAACCTTGTTTAAGTGAAAGAAATCAAGAATGGAGCGAACAGGCTTTTCCCATTGATAGGTAAACGTTTTTCCTTGTTCTCTCAACACGCCTCCTTGTCCTGGGCCTTCAAATAAATAGACATCATATCCCTGTTCAGAGAAATAGAGCATTGGGAAAAAGAGTTCTTCAAAATAGCTGTCATTCCCACCATGGAAAAGAATGGTTCCCTTTGATTTTGTTTTGCTCTTGGTAAAAAGGACCGGTAAACGGATATTTTCGAAAGGTACATAAAGTCGTTCAACAATGTGTTCTTGAAAATAGTTCTCATAGTGGGAATAAAATAGATCGACTGCTTTTTTGTAATATTTTATTTTGTCGGGATCATGATCGGACATAAAAAACTCACTCATTCGATAGTATGCGATGGCATTTTCTGTACGGTTTTCCTTTTGCGCTTTAGCACCTAAGAGTAAGAGTTCTCTTTTCCAATCTAAATTTGTTTTGATTTTGGCAGAGATAGAGCGTACTTCCTCTAAGTCACCGCCGTCCCAGTTGATTAGACGATTCAGTTGAAAATTGTAATTTTCATCTGCATTTAATTGATATAGTCCAGATTTAAAATGCATTATAACCACCTCCAACTGTTAGTTTAAAAGAGTTAGAAAAAAATTGCTTTCGTTGGGACGCTATGTTTTTTGTGCTTTCAGAAAATCTGTCAGTGAAATTCCATAATGTTGCTTACAAGCTTCTGAAAAATGAGAAGGACTGGAAAAGCCAGATAACAAGGCGGCTTCAGTTATGGTCATTTGCTTTAGGGTAACAGATTGATAAGTTTTTTCCATCCTTTTTAGTAATAAGTAGTTTTTTAAATCAATTCCTAAATTTTGTTTAAACAAATGAAGAAATCTACTTTTGCTTAAGCAGATTTTGCGTGATAGGGTATCGTAGATGTCTTGATCCAAAGTGGGAGTTTCTTCGATATAATGCAGGGCAACTTGAATTCGTTCATCCAGAATGGGATCTTTTTGTTCTTCGCTTTGAAAATGAGAAAGCATACAGTTGTCGATTGTCTCAAGAGAGACTTCACTTTGAATGAGCTGTATAAGATCTTGTTCAAACTGAGAATTTAACCGACAAGCAGTCTGGTTGTGCAAGTAAAGTTGATTGATCTGCTTTGATAGGGAAGAGGTTTCGTCAATTAGAAAGACAATCATTTTTGAATTTGGGATAGTTTTGATGGAATGAAGTGTCTGGGATTGAATGATCATAGAACGAGTATTGTACGTCTCTTGCTCTATGAAACAACGAAAAGAATGGGGCGATACCAAAATGTGTTTGGCAAAATGTTTATGAAAGTCAGGATCTGCGTAATTTGCAAGGAGTACGATCCGATTCTTCTTGTATAGAATTTTTTCCATGATATCACCTGATTTTTTATCTATATGATCAATATTCGTTATTCTTCTTTTTAGAAGGTGTTTCAAAGTTCACTACTTACGTCAAGGTAAGTAGTGAACAAAAAAGTAAGTTCTTGTCGAAAAAATTGAATTTAATTATAATAAACCTATATACATAGTGCTTTTTAAACTGGTTTTAGAACTATTATTACTGGGTTTAAGAAAAACGATGTGACTCTCCCCAAATGCACATTTCGTCAAGTAGGGGAATAAGCGACTCACCACGCTTTGAAAGACGATATTCCACTTTAGGTGGTATTTGAGGGTATTCAGTTCGGATGACTAATTCTTCCGCTTCAAGTTCTTTTAAAGTTGCACTAAGAGTTTTGTAAGGGATGATTTTAATAAACCGTTTCAATTCGTTAAATCGGGCAACTTTAAAGAGCGCAAGGGTATATAATACGACCATTTTATATTTCCCATTAATTAAGGAAAGGGTGTAATAAAATCCGGATTCTTGTAAATTGGAACTTTCAATGGCTTTCAAAAAACTTTCTCCCATAAAAATCACTCCTGTTAAACAATCATTTGAACATATTTAAGAATATGTTTAACAACATAGTATCAGTGGAGTACATAGATGTCAAGTTAGGGACAAGGTGAGAAAACGCTAAAGTATAGAAAAGGAAGGAATAGGAATGAAAAAGGAGCGAAATCAATTTAAAATCGGAATTATGCTAGGGATATTTGTAGGAATTGCATGGGGGCTTGATGGAGTCCTTATGGGAAGAGTTGGACAAAATACGTTATTTTCAGACGCAGGGTATGCGCTATCAAAAGGAATTTCAAAGTTAAGTTTTGAATTTTCGCCTTTGGTAACAGCCTTTTTCCACGAAAGTTTTTGTTTTGTATGGGTAGCGTTATTTTTAATGTTTCGTAAACAATTAAAGCAGATTTTTTATCTCCTTTTTAAAACGAAAAAAGGGAAAGCGACTGCGATTGCTGCTCTGGTTGGCTCACCAATCGGCATGAGTGCCTATTTGTTGGGGATAAAGTATGCATCGGCGCCATACGCTTCTAGTATTTCTGTTATCTATCCGGGAATCGGGGCATTGCTCTCCTATTTCATTCTGAAAGAAAAGCTGTCTTTACACGCAATAATTGGAATTGCAATTAGTCTGACAGGTTCTTTTATGCTTGGTTTTAATCCCTCAGGCAATGTGCCGGATACATTTGCAAAAGGAGTGCTATTTGCAGTTGTCGCAGTTTTTGGATGGGCCATGGAAGGGGTTATGATTGGATTTGCGATGAAGCATATTGAAGGAGAAGATGAGGTTGAAGCAACTCCACAACAGTTATTATGCCTTCGCTATTTTATATCAATGATTTCCTATGCTGTAATCGTGGTTCCTATTATTAAAGGTTATCCTATGGTTTCGGAGATTGTATCCCAAGGACTTGTCTTTAAATATGCAGGAATAGCAGCCTTAGGTGCATTAACGTATTTATGCTGGTACAAAGCGGTAGATCTTATTGGAGCGGCGATGGGAACTGCATTGAATAGTACAGCGGCACTTTGGACCATTATTTTTAGTGCGGTACTGTTTCAGAATAAGATTACAGGAAATCTTGTGTTTTGGGGAATCGTGATTGTACTTGGAGTATTTATATTTGCAATAAAACCCAAAGCATTCGTGAAAAATAAAGATGGAAAATATGGAGGTATCAAAAAATGCTGAAAGAAAAAATTATAGAGAATATGCAGAATATTGTAGATCACTGCATGGGGGAAGAAACACCGGCTTGTGTTGCGACATGCCCAATGCATACTGATGCGAAACGATACATTCAATTAATCAAAGAAGGAAAAGGCGAGGAAGCGATTCGTGTGATTCGTGACAATCTGTTTCTACCTGGAACTCTAGGAAGAATCTGTGCACATCCGTGTGAAGGAAAGTGTAAGTGGAACGAAGGGAAAAGTCCAATGGCAATTGCTTCCCTAAAAAGATATGCTGCGGATTATTTTGACAAAGAGGAAGACTGGGATGTTGAAATTAAAGAAAGGAATGGGAAGAAAGTAGCTGTCATAGGTGCAGGACCTTCTGGACTTCAAGCAGCATTGGAACTTAGAAAAGAAGGGTGTGAAGTAGCCGTATTTGAAAAACTTCCAGTTCGTGGAGGGATGCTTCGCGTAGGAATTCCAGCATATAGACTTCCAAGAAATGTTTTGGAAAAAGAAATTTCCTATCTGGATAAACTTGGTGTCCAATTCCATATGAATTGTGAAATCGGGAAAGATATGCAATTTTCAAATCTTGTAGAAGAATTTGACAGTGTTATAGTAGCTGTTGGAAAACAGCAAGGCCGTGTAGATCGAAGTCTTGAAAACTGGGATGCACAAGGGATTTTTAGTGCGGCAGAATTCTTGAAAGAAGCAGCTTTGACTGAAAATGTGAAAGAAGCAGGAAAAGTAGTTCTTGTTGTTGGTGGTGGGGATGTTGCCATGGATTGTTGTAGAACAGCAAGGAGAATAACAGGCGTTGAGAAAGTGTCTTCTGTCTGTCTTGAAGACAGTTATGACGCTATGGCATCTTCAAACCACGAAGTTGCCAGTGCCATTGCAGAAGGGATTAAATTTAATCATGCACAGGCAATCAAAAAGATCCACATAGACGAAAATGGAAGAGTAAATGCTGTTACATTAAAAAAATGTACCTCCATGTTTGACGATCAAGGAAGATTTGCTCCAACATATGATGAGGAAGACACGAAAGAATTGAAAGTGGATACGATTGTTTTTGCCATCGGTCAAGGGGTTGAAAAAGGATTTGCTGAAGATTTGATTGAAAGCAGAGCAAACAGCACTTTTGCATGTGACAAACAAACATTGCAGTCAGTTTCAAATGAGAAAGTGTTTATTGCAGGAGACGCATCGGGAGAATCCGTAATCTGTATTCAGGCTATGGCGACAGGAAGAAGAGCGGCGCAGTCGGTTCTTCGATTCCTCGAACATAAAAGTCTTACAGAGGGTAGAGAGTTCAAGGATACTTGGACCTATGAAACAAAACTGGATATGCCAACAGATTGGTCGGCAATTCCAGAAAAACGTCAGGATATGGCAGAACTAGATCCAAAGACAAGGATTCATTCGTTTGATGAAGTGGCGCTTGGATATACAAAAGAAGAGGCAGAAAGAGAAGCAAATCGTTGCCGTCAGTGTGAGTGCCGCCTATGTATGAAAGAATGTATTATGTTGAATGAGTTTACCGATTGTCCAAAGACATTATTTAAAGAGTATCTTGAAAAAGGATATGAAAATATGGATCAAATGATCGCATATTCCTGCAATGAATGTAGACAATGTACGCTAAAATGTCCAAAGGAATTTGATCTTAGAAGTAACTTTATGGAAATCAAAGAAGCTTATGCAAGAGATAATCAAGATGAAGTATTACTGGATGTACTAAAAGATAGTGATGATGCACAGGTAAAAGAATGTGGCGAGCAATACTGTACAGCAGTGGAAGGGGCTCGGAAATCAACATTGAAAAAGAAGAAAACAAAATATGTTTTTGCACCAGGGTGTACGGTATCTGCCTATACGCCAGAAGGGGTAGAAAAAATAGTACAACATCTAAAAGATTGTCTGGGAGATGAAAATGTAGGTGCGCTTCTTCAGTGTTGTGGAAAAGTAACGAAGTTTCTTGGAGAGGAAGCAAGATTTCAGGAGAGAAATCAAAAGGCGGTTGATATTTTAGATGAAATGGGAGCGGAAGTGATTATTACAGTGTGCCCATCTTGTTTTAAAGTGTTCCAGGGAACTGCAAAAAATCAAAAAGTTATTTCTTACTGGGATCTTATGAGAAATCTCATTGGGGTGCCAGAGGAATGTAAGGGAATCGGAAAAGAATCAGATGTCATATTTAATATTCATGATTCCTGTGTGACAAGAGAGGAAACCACCCACCATGAAAATGTACGCTGGGTATTAGAACAGATGGGATATCAATGGGAAGAAATTGAAAAGAATGGAAAAGATACCCGTTGCTGTGGTGTAGGCGGTATGGTGTGCACTTCGAGACCAGAACTTTATGAAAAAGTTTACACAAGAAGAGCTGCTGACTTTAATCAAGATCACATTGTAACATATTGTGGGTCTTGTCGAGGTACGATGCAGACAGCAGGAAAAGATGCAGTACACATCCTAGACTTAATGTTTGGAAAGACGTATAAGAAAGCAGATGCAAAAATTCGAGGATATAAAACGGAAGAAGAAATGTGGAAGCGACGTCTTGAAACAAAAGAAAGACTAGAAAACTTTAGAACAGAGCCAACATAAACGAAACTAGCCACTGTGGAAGTGAGTTCTGCAGTGGCTAATTTCGTTTTGTTTCCTACCGTTGAATCTTTTTTATCTGATCTATTGGTGGTTACGAAAAGATCCGTTTCAGTTTAACATAAAAGAGATTGTATTGGAGAAAATATGTGATAAAATAATAACTAACGAGACAAAAATTAGAAAATAGGAGGTTGTTATTATGGCACAAGTAATTATGGCACCAGGAAAGTATGTACAAGGAAGTGGAGAACTCGGAAAACTTGCATCTTATGTGAAACCGCTTGGGAAAAAAGCACTTTGCTTGATTAGTGAGAGTGGGTTAAGAAGAAGCAAAGAAGAATTAGATAAAAGTTTTGAAGGATCCGACCAAGAGATCGTGTATGAAATTTTTCAGGGAGAATGTTGCAAAACGGAAATTGATCGCCTTACTACATGTTGTCAATCGAAAAAGATAGACGTTATTCTAGGAGTGGGCGGAGGAAAAACATTGGACACAGCCAAAGCAGTGGGCTATGAATCAAAAATTCCGGTTGTAATTGTTCCGACGATTGCATCTACGGATGCTCCTTGCAGTGCATTATCAGTAATCTATACAGAAGAAGGAGTATTTGATCATTACCTATTTCTTCCAGAAAACCCGAATCTCGTTTTGGTAGATACACAAGTGGTAGTAGATGCGCCAACAAGACTACTTGTAGCTGGAATGGGAGATGCGTTGGCTACGTATTTTGAAGCAAGAGCATGTGAGGCATCTGGGGCAATTTCCTGTGCAGGTGGCACAACAACAAAGGCAGCTATGGCGCTTGCTAAATTGTGTTATGAGACACTGATGGAAAAAGGAGAACTTGCAAAAGTAGCGGCAGAAAAACATGTGTGTACAAAAGCGGTTGAAAAAGTGATCGAAGCCAATACATTTTTAAGCGGAATCGGATTTGAATCCGGCGGACTTGCAGCTGCACACGCAATTCACAATGGATTTACCGTTCTTCCACAGTGCCACCACATGTACCATGGAGAAAAGGTTGCATTTGGAACGATTGTACAACTTGTGTTAGAAGACGTGCCGGTAGAAGAACTGATGGAAGTGATGGAATTTTGTGTTTCTGTAGGACTTCCGGTTACTTTGGAGCAGCTTGGAATCAAGGAAGTAAAAGAAGAGGAAATTCTGGCAGTCGCAAAAGCTGCAACAGCAGAAGAGGAAACCATTCACAATATGCCATTTAAAGTAACAGCACAGGATGTATACAGTGCAATTATTACAGCAGACGGAATTGGAAGAGAATTACTAGAAGATTAAAGAATAAAGGAAGTAACAGCATGGATAGAAAAAAAGCAGAACAATTATTGGCATTTATAGAAAAAAGTCCGAGTTGTTTTCATGTGATTGAAAATATGAAAGCAGAATTAGAAGCAGATGGGTTTCAAAAATTAAATGAAAATGAAGTTTGGAATTTAGAAGAAAAAGGAAAATATTATGTGACACGAAATGGATCCTCCATCATTGCATTTAAAGTTCCTCATAAAGAATTTACCGGATTTCAGATCATGGCCAGTCACAGTGATGCTCCCAGTTTTAAAATCAAAGAAAATCCAGAAATGGATGTGGATCAAAAATACACAAAGTTAAACGTAGAAAAATATGGCGGGATGCTTTGTGCACCTTGGTTTGACAGACCTCTTTCTGTGGCAGGAAGAGTGATGGTGGCAGAGGGAGAGCGGATAAAAAGTGTACTGGTAAATGTAGACCGTGATCTTGTCATGATACCAAATCTTGCCATTCACATGAATCGAGAAGCAAATTCGGGATACCAGTATAATGCTCAAATTGATATGCTGCCACTTTATGGAGATGCCAGCGCAAAAGGCGGATTTCAAAAATTGATCGCAGATGCGGCCAATGTTGAAGAAGAAAAGGTGATCGGGAGCGATTTGTTTTTGTATAATAGACAAAAAGGATGCATTTGGGGAGCGGCGAAAGAATATATGTCAAGTTCTAAACTAGATGATTTACAATGTGCGTATTCGTCTTTGCAAGGACTTTTAAACAGTCATATTCAAGATGCAGTAGCCGTGCATTGTGTGTTGGATAATGAAGAAGTAGGAAGTGGAACAAAACAAGGTGCGGCTTCCACATTTTTAAAAGACACGCTGAAAAGAATCAATCGATCCTTAGGAAGAACAGAAGAACAATACCAAATGGCGCTATCATCTAGCTTTATGCTTTCTGCAGACAATGCACATGCGGTACATCCAAATTATAGCGATCGATCAGATCCAACGAACCGACCATATTTAAATGGTGGGATTGTAATCAAACATAGTGCAAATCAAAAATATACAACAGATGCAGTTTCATGTGCAGTTATGAAAACAATTTGCAACAAAGCAGATGTGCCATATCAGATGTTTACAAACAGATCAGATATGTTAGGAGGATCGACGCTTGGAAATATTTCCACAACACAAGTAGCCATCAATACTGTAGACATTGGAGTGGCTCAATTGGCCATGCATTCTCCGTATGAGACTTGTGGAGTAAAGGATACAGAAGCGTTAATGAAAGTAGCAGAAACATTCTACAATTCATCCATTCTTATGGAAGAGGATGGAGCTTATAAGCTAAGATAGGAGGTTTCAACCTTCACTTGCGAGAACTACGCAAGCTATTTACAGGTTGACATAGGGGAAAGTTTTCGAGTATACTGAATATGTCTAACTATGTAATTTATAGATTTACAGGGGGATAAATATGAAGAAAAAGGTACTTTCAGTGCTATTGTGTATGAGTCTACTTGTAGGGGTGAATATTTATAGTAGTCCATTACACGCGCAAGAGGAGGAAACAGGAGCGCAAGTAATACAAGAAGAGGCTGATTCTACAGATATTGTTACCGAAGCACAAAATGGTGCGCATGAAGGGGACAGTTCCTTAGACTTTAGCGGTCCGGTTGAGATTCCAATTATGGATGCAGAGGGAAATATTACTTATGTGACAGAGGAAGTTTCTCCTGTTGTCGAGGAGATTTCCACATTTGTAGGGGAGGGAACGTCCGAAAAAGTAGTGAATTTTCGAAGTAGAAGAAATGGAACTGTTGTTTCAGGACTGACCTATTACACAGAGTATAAAACAGGAAAACAAGAATATCTTTATGGGCCAAGTGGTGCAGATGCGGCATACCTTGGAGAATCCGGCGGGAAAGTGAAATTTATGATCAGTGGAACTGTTGGATTGGTAAATGCTAACGATGTGCAAGTTGTAAATCTTGCCGGAACAAATGTTAGTTACTATGAAGTATACAATGGGTGGATTTATCACCATATTAGTAGTAATCTAAATACAGAAAATTCCTCGCAATTAAAAGTAGGACCGGCACAGTCCTATATGAAAGAAGGAGAACAGTATTATAGTTATGATGGGCATTATTTTTACCGCGATTATTTAGCCATGTTAAGGGATTATCGGAAGGAGAGTCGTGTCAATTCGATTAATCCAAATCAACCATACTATAATTACTATCAATATCTTCCATTACGGTCAAAAGCTGTATACTCAGGCGCAGAATTGAATGCAATCGTCAATGAAAGAGTAAACTCTAGTTCGAAGATGAGAAATCTTGGCGAATCTATCATCAATGCGCAAAATACATATGGTGTAAATGGATTGATTGTTGCAGGAGTTGCAGCAAATGAAAGCGGATGGGGGACAAGTTGGATTGCACAAAATAAAAATAATCTTTTTGGTTTGAATGCAATCGATTCTAGCCCGGGAGAAAGTGCGGATACTTTTCGTAGTCCTGCACACTGTGTAGAAGAGTACGCCAGCGAATGGATGTCAAAAGGGTACTTGGATCCTACGGACTGGAGATATTACGGTGGATTCTTAGGAGATAAAGGAAGTGGAATCAACGTAAAATATGCTTCTGACCCATACTGGGGAGAAAAAGCCGCAAGTATTGCATGGAACCTAGATAAAAATGCAAAAGATAGAGGGCGTTACACACTTGGAATTAAAGATACAATCAATACCTCTCATACAGAGTTGAATGTTCGAAATGGAAGTAGCACCTCGTCTAAAGTGATTTATACGACAAAGAATCATTCCAATCATGCATTCGTGATACTTGGAGAGGAAAAAGGGTTTTATAAAGTGCAAAGTGATCCAGTACTTACAGCAAAACGAGATGCAATCGATTATAGTACTGGGAAGTATAATTTTGATAAAATGTATCTATACGCGTCGAAAGATTTTGTTCAGATTGTTAACAAAGGAAAAGATTCATCAGTTACTCCAAAACCAGAACCAAAACCAGAACCAAA
>JAHHTL010000030.1 GCA_020024635.1 Ruminococcus sp. | reverse complement strand
TGGTTCTGGCTGTGGTTGTGGTTCTGGATTTACCGTTCCACCTACTTGAGAAAGATCCCAGTACTTTTGATTCGCTAAAAAATGCTCATATGCATCCAATCCTTGCAACGCCTGAATGGTAGCCATCTGGTTGGTTTTATTTGAATCTTTCGCGTGCTTAAATCCTTGTCCTTCTACAAAATATTCCATAAGCGCAGTGATGGTGTTGTCGTATTTTGTAGAAAACTCTTTTTCAGAAGCTGCATCCTTTCCAAGTACTGATAGTGTCAAAAGTACTTGTGCAGTAGCTTCTGCGCTGCCTGCATCAAATTTTGGTTGGATTGCCTTTGCCAAATAGGAAAGTCCTTTCTCGATCCCTTCTTGTACTTCTGCTTTCTCTTGATAAGGTGCAAGAGACTGTAAAACCATCGCTGTAACATCTACTCCTGAACTTCCCTTGGCAAACAATGGAAAACCACCATCTTTATTTTGCCATTTCAGTAACTCTGCAACCATCTTTTCTCGCGTCCATCTTGCCTCTTCTGGAATCTTTGTAGCTTGTGCATCTAAGGCAAGAAGCGCCCAGCATAACTCATTGGTTCCATCTGTTAATTTGGGACTGTTGTAAATCAGTTGTGCAAGATCAACCCCTTCCACATCCGTAATCTCTTTCTTCATCATAAGAAGGGTTAGTGCAACTCGTTCTACATCGGAAGGTTTTACTGTTTCATCCCATGTCTGCACTTTTTGGACAACAGACTCATAGTATGCTTCCAATTGTTTTTCTGGAAGCGCATACCCTGCACGAAGTAAACTAAATACCTCCCATTCGTTTCCGAATTTGTATCCTTTTTCTGCTCGCTGATCAATTAAGTATTGCGCAGCTGTTTCTTTTCCTTTTTTCACCAGATCAGAAACTTCCATATTTGTTGCATTTCCTTTGGAAACTGTGATCTCAATCTGGATTGGTTTTATTTTGTTCGTCTGGTCTAAAGGAGTTCCTGTTGCGATTACGTTCCCTTCCTTTAATCCTTTTACTGTATATTGTGTGGATGCCATCCAGTAACCTTTGTCGTTTGGATATACATCTTCTCGATTCTGGGCGTATAAATTTTCTCTTTCAATCGCAACTTCCCCGTTTCCTTCGTAAGTCCAAATAAGTTCCGGCTCTGTCACACTCCACCCGTCTTTTGAGATTGCTCCGGTAAATGTAAGATCCAAAGGTGTTTTCTCAAACTCCTTCACTTTGATCTTTTCAGATTTCACCTGAATATCTGTCAAAGGATTCTTGTATTGGAATGTTACGTCTCTTGTCCCTGTCAGTGTCCTTGTCTTCCCTGTCAGCGGATCCCTGTCTTCAATAGACGCTGTGAACGTCACTTTTCCTGGTTTAAACGGAAGATATCCTATTGGAAGTGCCGGGGAAAATTCGGCAATATCCGGATTACTGCTCGTTACATGAAATCCAGTTTTCACGCTGGCGTTTTCTGGAAGAATAATAACTCCATTTGTTTCAATCGCGTCAAACGCCCTTCCATCCCCCATAGAGGATCTTGCGTGAAGCTCATTGAAATCCGGAATATCTGGCTGCACACTTTCGATTGGAACATAAGCAGAAGTTATGGTAACCGTTGCCTTCTTTGTTTCATCATCAAGAGAAGTTACTGTAACCTTTGATGTTCCTGGTTGCATGAATGAAAATTCCGGTCCTCCACTATTTTGTAGTAGTTCTCTGTTTTCATACTCAAATCGGAATTTTTCAAAGTAAGCATCTTTATATTGTGCTTCACCTTCGTATTTTGCTTTTACGGAAAGGTTGGTCCACTCTGATCCTTGAATGGTATATTCTTTTCCGGTAACCTCTTCCTCTCCTATGTACAATTTTATATCTTCAATCTTTTTGGGATGAGAAACGATTTTAACCCAGGCAACATCCTGACCATTGACCTGCGCTTTTGCAATGCCTTCCCCGTCGTTGAATAGCATAACCTGTCCGTTTTCATTGACTGCAATTGCCTCGTTTGTCACACTATAAGAGGACCATATCACTTGATCTTCCGGCTTTATTCCTTCTAAAAAAAGCATCCCGATAACACGATTGTCTGCTGGTGTTAGATCATATCTAGAAACGTCTAGCCGATTCTCTTTTATTTTTGTGGCACTTTGCGCGTCTTTTCCAAATTTTACAGTGTATTGACTTTCTGGAACTTCTACCTGATCTGGATTGTATGTTTGATCTTCTCCAAAATATGGGTACCCTGTTTTTCCATTTTGCCCCCACGCGGTTCCGTAGTCTCCTCTTTTTTCATTGAGAAGCTTTACAATCTCTTTTGACTTTAATTCTGTTTCTGTCTTTTTGGAAGAACCATCGATTAAATCTTTCGCATCAATCGCCGGATCCTTTGCCGTTGGAATCCAATAAGAAGAAGAAATCGTTCCTTTGTATTCCTTTCCATCTTCTGTCTCCCAGTCGATCCCGCCATATGCTTTTAAAATGGCTCCATTGCCTGCTTTCCCATAGGCGATGCAGTTAGAAAAAACGCCTTCTTCGATTCGTTTTGCAAAGCCAACTGCATACTCTCCTGTAATAGCAGATGAGCAGTTCAAAACTGCACCTTTTACAAGCCATCCAAGAGGGCCATCTTCCGCCCCTGGTTCCCCAACGGTACCTTCAAAATGAACGTTTTGGACAATCCCTTCCTTTTCCACTCGCTTGAAAAGATGCTTGCCTGTTAAGGTAATGGTATGTCCGTTTCCATCTAAAATTCCCTGAAAACTTTCATCAGACCCCTCGGAAACTATATCATTTTGCAATTGATAATAGGTTCCTTTCACTGTATTTCTAAGCTGACTTTGGTCTGTAACCTTCACAATCTGACTTTCATCATCTGGTAATTTTACGGCCTGAAGTGGACGCCCTGTCTGTGTTGTTGTTTGCTTATCAGATGCATGTGTGTCGACTACCATCCCGGGAAGCGGCGCACATACTGTAGTAATTACAAGACAAAATGTCAGGAGCATACCGACAAAACGATTCCTCTGTTTCTTTCTTGCATTGCTCATATTATTTCTCCTTTATGTTCTTTTCCAATAAATCTTTTTCTCTATTACAAATATATTTATCTGTTTTAAAAAACAATCTCCCATTCAATTATAAAAGCTATCCACTTTATTTTCAACACCGTTTTTTTGGAAATAAAAAAGGAACGTTTCAAACGAGTGGTTTCCTTCGTCTAAACGTTCCAACTTTCTTTAATATCCTAACTCTTCCTGAATCAATAGAACTTCCATATCCATGGATCGAATTTTTTTATAATGGACAACCAGCGCATTGCAGATGCGATCTGGACAATCACAATCATAGCATCGATCCCCTTTTAGGGCACATGGTGTATTTTTCTGCAAGCGTTTTGCGTTTTTTGGCGCAACTACATTTCGAAGTCGCATCAATGCACTGTGAAAATCTGGTGATATTTTATTTTTCCCAGCCACCATGTATACTTTTTTATGTCCATATAAAGAGGAAGAAACTCGATTGCCCATTCCGTCTATGTTCAGAATCGCTCCATCTTGCTCCGAGATAGCATTGGCTGACATGAGATATACCTCCGCTTTCATTGCCTGCTGCATAATCTCGTTTGCATCTTTTGCACCTGCCTGATGTGCATAGACTGTATTATGTGTTGCAAGACGCGGAAGGATTTCTAAATCTTTTAAAGTCATAGAGCCACCGCATCCGATGGTGCATCCATCTAACATATGATCTAAATATTCCGCTGCTTCTTCTTTTGTCTCAAATGTAGAAACTGTAAATCCATTCTTTTTTAAAGTTTCTGTTACTGTCTCAAATGCCATCTTATTATTTCTCCTGTTCTATCACACATTTTGTTTTCAGTTCTTCTACCAGAGCCTGAAGTGCATGGATCACATTCGCTCGGATGTCCCCGCCTACAAGGACGTACATAATGTCATCTCCTACTGCAAGATTTCCTTCATTTAGCCACACTCTTACATAATAAATTCCCGGCATTTGTTTCGCCTTTTTCAACGCCTCTTCCACTTTTTCTTTCTGATAGGTGAAGTACATCCCTTTCACAAGATCCTTTTGGATTCCAAAGCGTGCTTGCTCTTTTGCTGTTTCCCTTACCACCCCATTGTGAAAAAGGTACATCCCGCATTTGCCTGAATTTTTGTCTTGCTTAGCTTCTTTTATCCACTTATCCATGGATGGGACTTCTGCTCCTTTAACCTCATCATGCATTATGGTACTGTCATGACACAATCCCTGTCCAACCGTTTTTTCAACTGACACTTTTTTCATACTCAAGCCCCTTCTTTCTTATATTATAGTAATTCCAAGGGTATGTTCTGCCGTTCGCATTCGAATTTCAAACTCTTTATAAAACTCTACTTCATTTTTTGCCTTAGAAGGAGTCTGATAAAAGCTACGCAAAATATAGGTTGTAAGAATCTGAAGTTCTTGATCATTTAGTTGGGAAAGTTCCCTCTCACAGGCTTTCAGAAACTTATGCCAGAGAAGAATATACTGTTCGTATTCTTTTAGATTTGGCATTTCTAACCATTTTTTTATTTTCATCTTACTTCTATTTTGACAGGAACACTCGTGGATTTGTAAAAAATATTGAAATCCCTCTTCCTCATAGAATCTTCCTAGTGGAAATAGCCTACAAATTCCTGGTCGATATGCATGAATCCTGCATCTTCCTTCTTCATTTAAATAAGAACAGCCTTCTTCTTTGCCTGACAATTTTAAATAGGGAAGAACCAAGCCATCGACAACCTTTAACCCGATTTTATCTTCCTTTAGAAGCGCCGCAAAATCTTTTCCTGTTCCCAGAAAGATCCGGTAGATATCTGCCGGATCTAAAATAATGGAATCGCCCATTCCGTGACAACAGTCTGAACATCCTTTGCAGCCATGGCAATCAATCTTTACCATATCATTGGATGTATAAAGCCTTCCATCTGAGATTTCATTCATATTTATGTTACGTTTCATGAATCGTCTCCTAAATTTCTGTTTTCCACAGTCCATGAATATTGCAGTAAGCGTAAACGGCTAAAGGCATATCCTCTGTCAGTATAAATTTTACTTCTGGATCGTCTCCCGGAACCAAAGCTTTCCGTTGACATCCCTGTGTCGTTTCTAAGTATACCCATAAAATACTATGTTCCTCCAACATTGGATGTGGAACAGATCCCACCTTGACTGTAATTTCTTTTCCAACAACTGTCACCGCCGGAAGATGCTTCTCCTGACTTGCTTCCTGTGTGTTTGCTGTAAGGACTTCCATGTTTTCTCCACAACAGACTACCGGAACTTTAGAATCTTTTATCATCTCTACCATGTTACCACAATGTTTACATACACAAAATTTTACACCCATAATGGCCTCCTTCTACAAAGTTTTTTTCCTCTTTGCTTTTTCTTGTATTATAATATAGATATGTTCTTTTATAAAGTAGAAAGGAAAGGATTATGAAAAAAATAGTAGAAATATGTTGCGGCAGTTATGAAGATGCCTATCAGGCTTGGCTTGGCGGTGCAAAACGTATCGAACTTAATCAAGCTTTATTTTTGGGAGGGCTCACTCCAAGTCTTTCCAGTCTTATCTTGACAAAACAGCATACCGATTTAAACGTTGTTTCTATGGTACGTCCTCGCGGCGCCGGATTTTGTTATACTCCCACAGAATATGAATCTATGCGTTTGGACTGTAAACTTTTGTTAGATCACGGAACAGACGGAATTGCGTTTGGTTTTCTTTTACCAGACTGTTCCATCGATGTAGAACGTACTAAAGCATTCGTAGATTTGATACATTCTTACGGAAAAGAAGCCGTGTTTCATCGCGCCTTTGATTGTGTAAAAGATCCTTTTGCTGCAATCGAAACTTTAATTTCTATAGGCGTGGATCGTCTACTTACAAGTGGACTGGAAGCAAAAGCAATGGATGCACTTCCTCTTCTAAAAAAACTATCGGATTGTTACGGGGAGGACATACAACTTCTTGCCGGAAGTGGAGTAAATGCAGATAACAGTGTGGCACTGATGGAGGCAACTGGAATCTGTCAAATTCACAGTTCCTGCAAGGACTGGAACCATGACCCTACCACTTGTGGACCTCATGTTTCCTACGCTTATTGTCCTTCTGACGATTGTGCCTATGAAATTGTTTCCAAAGATCTTGTAGAGCGATTGGTTCAGAAAGTTTCTTTCTAACACCTGCTTTTCTTAATAAATTGGGGAAATGGTCTTCGCCCATTCCCCCAATTTCTTTTACACGTTAGATTTTCATTTTTATGATGCGTTTAGTCTCGTTTTTTTCTCTTTTTATTTATCGCCAAACACAAAACAATACCTGATCCTATCAATAGGACTGTCCACAATCCAACAGTTGTGTAATCTCCAGTTTTTGGAGGTTGATTTCCATTTTGGGTACTTCCTCCCGGCTTATTTTGTGCCGTTCCACTTGAATTTGTTCCCCCATTCGGATTTGTTCCTCCATCCGGATTTGTTCCTCCATCTGGATTTGTTCCTCCATCTGGATTTGTTCCTCCACCTGGATTTGTTCCTCCACCTGGATTTGTTCCTCCACCTGGATTTGTTCCTCCACCTTGTGCTTCTACTTCCACTTCTATCTTTGCAACAAGTCCGCCAGGATTTTCTAAATTCTCATTTAATTTTAATTCTCCTGTTATCTCATACACTCCGGCAACATCTTTTTTATACGCTTCTTTCTCCCATTTAATTTCCACCTGTGTTTTTAGATTTCCCTCTAATTCCACTGTAGCTGTTTTAGGAAGTGCTAACTCTTCAAATGTTGTTCCTAGTGCAACTGATTTTTTATCAAAGGATTCTACTGCAACAATGGTTAATACTTCTGGAACTGTAACAATCACTTGCTCAGAGGCAGACTTATTTCCATCTTGATCAAAAGAAACAATCCTATAGTCTCTTGTCTCTCCCGGTTTCATATCTGTAATCTGATAAGATGTTTCTGTTGCTTTTAATTCTGCTTTTTCCACTGCATCTACATAGATATAGAATCCTGCAAGATCTTTATCCTCTGGCGCTTTCCACGAAAGAAGCACTTGGTCTTTTTTCAAGGTTACTTTTACATCCGTAACTTTCCCTGGGGCTTCCTTATCTTCGCCTGCTTCTGTTGTTACATTTTTGATTTCGATGCACTGTTCTGACATTACATCTCCATTGAATGCATATACATAGAAATCATACGTATGTGCTGGTGTAAGTCCTGTTATTTTTATGTGATTTGTCTCTGTTTCAAACTCTTCTGGTTCTGCTAAGGTATCTATGGTTACATCTTTGTAACTTACTTTGTATTTTGTTGCTTTCTCCACTTTATCCCATTTCAAGACAACAGCATTTGTTTCTGTAAGAAGTACTTTTCCTGTTTCTTCCTCAATCTCTGGAGCTGGAATCTGTGGCTGACCAAGTTGATTCATGGCAGCTTGCAGGTTGTCTTTGGCTTTCGCGATTGCATCTTCTGCTGCATCTTTGGTGTTCATTGTCGTTACAGCTTCTTCATAAGCTTCATAAAATACAGCCCATACTTCTGCCGGATAATACGCTTCTACAAGATCCGATGCATTTGTGATCACATCTTGCAACTCTGCTTTATCTTTGAATGGACTTTCTTCCGCCGGGGAAAAGATTTTTATATAATCTAAATTGCCCTGTGTTTTTCCTGCCCGCTCTTTTAGAATGACTTGAATGGTGTGGGTTTCATTTGTTAATCCCTCTTTTTTATAAATACACTGCTGCGGATCTCCATTGGCACTGCCCGCCAAAGAAACATTTTCAGCTGTCTGGTTATCTAAGATCACATCAAAACTTGCAAAATTTGCATGCTTTTGTGCGTAAAGTTCAATGCCTGTTCCCGTAAAAGTATATTCAAAGGAGTCGCCGACTTTGGAAGATTCTGTTTTTGTTCCTCCATAATGTTTTTCACGTTCTCCCGCCCAGTTTGACCAGCTTCCTTTCCATGTAATGTCTGGATTCACTGTTCCTTTATTTCCACTATCTTCTGGAACTTTCCCATCATCTACAATGGTTTCTTTGTCTGGAAGAGATCCTGCAATCGCCACCTCTAACGTTGCTTTTCCTGTTACACTTGGGTTTGCGTTTGACACAGCACGAATCTCTACCACACCATTTTGAGCTTTCATGGTGACTAATCCATTTTCATCTACCGTTGCTAATTCCTGATTCGAGCTGCTCCATGCTACACTTTGATCTTTTGCATCTTCTGGTTCTAAATCAGCCTGCATCTGAACTTGGCTATTTGCTTTTCCTATTATCGTGATCCCTGATTTCGTAGATACGGTAAGTTTATTTGGTGTTGCCACCGTACTGTCTAACACTTCAAATGCATCAAGTTCCACCTTTGTTCTAGATGCACTCTCTTGTTTTTCGTTCGTTGCTCTCAAGGTAATCGTATGTTTTCCGCGTTCCAAATTGTCAATTTTGTAAATTTCAACTTGACTTTTTGCTTTTGAAGAGTAGGTATCTACTTTTCCTTTGCTTGCCCCATCAATAAGAACTTCATACATTCCTCTATCTGAATTTGTTGCAGCAATTACACGAATTCCTGTCCCTACAAAGGTAAGTTCTACCGTTTCATTTCCTGTCGGATTTTCAAGATATTGGATCGATCCACCATAGTTCTTTTGTTCAGGCCAGTTTCCCCATTTTCCTTTGTATTTCACTCTGGAATCTGTATTATCAATCATGCCTGACATGTCTCTTAAGTCTGACACTTGCTGTACCGGACTTAATTCAGATTCTGTCTTTGCTGCAACTGCGGATACTTGGTAAGAAACTTGTCCTAATTCATCATAGCAAGTCTGGTCTTCATAAGAGGTTCCTACTACACCTGTTGCAATCTTTTTCACTTCTCCGCTTCCTACCTTACGGTAAACGTTGTATGTAACAGCTTCCCCTTCTACCTCTACCGCATTCCAAGAAAGCATTGCACGATCTTGTGTTACTTTCTCTACTTTGAGATTTTCTGGAATTGGAATTATCGCATGAGATGGCACATTTGTAATTTTGTAAGTCTGTCCTGCCTGTGTATCAAATGAGATTCTGTCATTGGATACTGCCTCTATGGAAATCGGTGTTCCATTTGCATCGGTTACGGTTGCAAGAGAAACATTTTTCGCTTGCACAATTGCTTTTCCACCGTTGTTCGATAAAATCGAAGCATCTTTTAACTGTCTGTTTTCCCATGACATAGAAACTTCAAAATTTCCTCTTCCTACAAGTCCTGTTACGTTTCCATTTGCCCACACATCCGGAAGTGCCGGAAGAAGATTTAAGTATCCTTGATTGCTTTGTAATAACATTTCTGCCACACCTGATGTATAACCAAAGTTTCCATCAATCTGGAATGGTTTATGGGTATCCCAAAGATTTGTCATGATACCGCCTGCAAATAAATCTCGAATTAATTTGTGGGCTTTGTTTCCTTCACCTAGTCTTGCCCATGTATTGATGCGCTGTCCCATTCCCCATCCTGTACTACTGTCTGTACGGTTTTGCATGGAAACTTTCGCAGCTTTAAATAACTCCGGTTTATCTGGAGAAACGAAATCACCTGGGAATAATCCTAACATGTGAGATAAATGACGATGATTGTATCCTTCTGATGGAACACTTCCCAAAGATGTTTCCTGATACCATTCTTTGATCTGTCCATCCGTTCCAATCTCAATTGGCCCTTTTAATCTAGATTGTTTACTCTTCCATGTTTCTACAAGATTTTGATCCACTCCCAACGCATTTGCCGCTGTAATAGCATCTTCATACAACTGCCAGATTAATGAATGTTCATAGGTATTTCCTGCTGTTTTTGGTCCATGCTCTGGGGAATAACTTGGGGAAGAAACTAAGGTACATGTTCCATCGTCTTCTCCACCTGTTTTTTCATTTACAAGAATCTGATCATAGAAAATTGCTTCTTCTCTAAGCATTGGATAGATCTTTGTTCTCATAAATTCTGTATCACCTGTAAACTCATAATATTCCCAACAGTTCTGAAGAATCCATGGTACGGCTGCCGGTGACCAACCCCAGTCGAAAGACCACCCTGGACAAGTCCATCCAAACGGGTTATTTTGCGTATGCGCCATAAATCCCTTTGGATTTTCCGCAGAACTTTCTACTCCTGCGTAAATCTTTGCAGTCACACGCCCTGGTTCTCTTAAAGAATCTACATAATCAATCAATGGTTCTGCACATTCATGCATATTAGTTGAATAAGTTGGCCAGTAATTCATCTGAAGATTTACATTCATATGATAATCCGAATGCCATGCAGATGTATTTTTTCCTACCCAGATTCCTTGAAGATTGGCTGGTAAGGTGGCTCTTCTTGGATTGTTTTCTGGCGTATTTCTCGAAGATCCCATGGTTAAATATCTTCCAAATTGGAATAATAATACTTCCAAATAACGCTGCTCTGTATCGCTGGCATTTCCACTATTGTATGCCTGTAATAACTGATCTGTTGTCTTTTCTGAAACAACCTGACCAATATCTAAGTCCACTCTTCCAAAGATGCTTGCATAGTCGTTCCTATGTGTGCTTTTTAAATCGTCATAACTTTTTCCTGACGCAGCATCCACATATCCTTTTATCAAAGCATCTAACTCTTCTTTTGACTCTCCGGTTCTATAGTTTGGATACTCATTTTTGTAATCCGTTCCAATGGAGGTAATAATTGTCACAGAGGTCGCATCTTTCACCTGAACGTCATCTTTGCCATCTGTCACTTTTCCATCCTCATTGATTACTTTTGTATAGGAGGAAAATTTCAATTGATTGTCCGATAATTCTCCACTAATCAAAATCGCCCCATCAGTTACTGTCGTTTCATACGTTCTTTTTCCTGTTTCTTTCTTGCTGTCATTTTTATTGTCACCGTCTGGAACTACCTTGACCTCAAAATTTAATTTGGATTTTTTATCAGATGTAATTCTGGTAACAAGAACGTTATCTGGGTAAGAGACAAAATTTTCTCTTGTATAGTGTACTCCATCTTGCTCATAGCTGACACTTGCCACTGCAGATCGTAAATCTAAATCTCTTGTGTAATTTGTAACTTCCCCTTTGTTATGGAATTTCAAATACATGTTCCCATAACTTAAATAGTAACCATATCCATTGGTTCCATTGTCATCTGCGACACCCACCATTTGATTACAAAGCGCTTCTGCGCCACGCACATCTCCTGCCGCAAACTTTTTCTGAATTTCCTTGAGCACAGCACCATTTTGCCCTTTTTCTTCTATATTTCCGCCTTTATAATCTCTTCCTTTTGCCGGTCCTCCTGACCAAAGAGATTTTTCGTTGAGCTGAATACGTTCGGTATCCGTCCCCCCAAATACACTGGCACCAATTGCGCTGTTTCCTATAGGCAAGGCCCACTCTTCCCAACCTTGATAACTATCTGGTGCCGCTTCATCGTACCATAATTTCAAATCTTTCTTCTCTTCTTCTGCTGCATAAGACTTGCTTTCCGGTACGTGTACTGACGTAGCAACCACTGATGCAGCCAGTACATACGAAAAAATTTTATACAATTTGTTCTTTTTCATAAGTCCTCCTTGGGTAAAATAGTGAATTTTGCATAAAACCAAAGCATTTTTGATGATAGCATATTTTTTGAATAAAGTATACAGTTTTGTTCATTTTTATTTTTATTTTCTGTATATTTTTTATAACGCACAAAAAAGAAAGAGATGAAACCTAGTAAAACACTTGATTTCATCCCTTATTTTATAATGAAAATTGTTCAAATTGTGGCCAGTCCAGTTGATCGATCTTCCACTGATTTTCTTCTTTCTTCATCAACACTCGAATCGTTCCCGTTATTTTTTTATGGTCCGTAAATTGAATGACCACTTCAGAACTTTGTTTTCCCTTTAAAATATCCTTGATGGTCCAATCCATACTTTTGATTTTCGCCAATAGTTCTTCGGTCTGTTTTGAAAATGCGGAAGACAATGCAATCACCACTGGATTATCCGCTATTTTTCTTACCTTTTCCACTTGAGACCACCCATTGGCAGTCATGTGTTCCTCCAGTCCATCCACCCCTGACTCTTGCAAGTCTACAAAGGTTTGTAATAAGACATATTCTGGCGTATGGATTTTATAAACTAGAACTCCACCGATTCCAAGTCCAATGATCAGGAGCACCAAAGCAAGAATACCGATTCTTCTCTTCAACGTCCGCCCTTCCTTTCCATCCTTTTTCTATGAATGGCAACCATTAAATTTACACCCTGTGGGAGAGGCCGCATTACCACCAAGCGCCGTTTCCCGAAGTTCCACCGGCATACGACACCCTACTTTAAACATCACTTGTAGCATTTCATCAAATGGTACCACATGTGTAATTTCCGCCAATGCCATCTGCGCACATACAAAAGCATTGGAAATGCCTACTGTATTTCTACTCTGACACGGAGCCTCTACCAGCCCCCCTATAGGATCGCATACAAGTCCCAAAAGATTGGAAATTGCTATAGATGCTGCATGCAATGCCTGACTCGGTGTTCCTCCTAATAGTTCTACAATGGCGGCTGCTCCCATGGCAGACGCAGCCCCTACTTCCGCCTGGCATCCTGCCTGTGCGCCAGAAACAGAAGCATTTCTCATAAATAAGTAGCCTACGGCCGAAGCGGTTAAAAGTCCTTCTAATATCTCTTCATCTGTAAATCCATAGGTTTCTTGCATCGACAGCAAAATCCCCGGAATCACTCCACAAGATCCTGCGGTCGGAGCTGCCACGATCAATCCCATGGAGGCATTCACTTCCAAGACAGACAAGCCGTAAGCAACGGCTCTTGTCAAGGTATCGCCGCATAGTCGCGTATCTTCCTTTGTTGCCTCCGCAAATTTCTTCGCTTCTCCACCAATTAGTCCTCCCATGGATTTCTGTGGTTCTTTCAATGCAATCACAGACGATTTTTTCATAATCTCCCAAGAAATATTTAACTGCTCCAATACTTCTTTTGTTGTTAACTTTCCCTCTGCTACTTCTCGCTCCAACATAACATGGGCTATTTTCTTGTGCTCTTTTTCACACAGCTTAAGTAATTCTATTCCTGATTCAAACTCCATATTCCTTCCCGCCTTCCTACATCTGCACAAGCATGACTCCGTGTATTTGATCATGCTTTTCTATTTCTTTGACGATCTGATCTGGAATTTGATCATCTGATTCCACAATCGTAAATGCATTCTGTCCTTTTTTTTCACGGAAAATCCGAAGAAATGCAATATTCACTTTTGCATCTCGCAGACAACTTGTAATATGAGCTGCCACTCCACATTTGTCTGTCTGATTAATGATCAGGGTGCTGTATTCTCCTGTGAAATCCACTTCAATTCCATTAATCTCCACAATCTTAATTCTACCACCACCAACGGAAACACCTTTTGTGGTCAGTTCTTGTCCATCTTTTCCTTCAAAAAAGATCTGTACAGTGTTCGGATGCACAGGATTGGTAATGCGATCTACTTGAAATTCATATGCGATGCCTTGTTCTTTTGCAATGGCAAAAGAATCTCTGATTCGAATGTCGTCTGGTTCAAATCCAAGGACTCCTCCTAATAGAGCCTTGTCGGTTCCATGTCCTTTATATGTGGTAGAAAACGAGCCATAAAGCGTTAAAGTCACTTTTTTTAACTCCCCTTTAAAGAGACTTCGCGACAGCTTCCCTATAGCGGCTGCTCCTGCTGTATGTGAGCTGGAGGGTCCAATCATGTTGGGACCGATCACGTCAAATATACTGATAAACTTCATACCTTTTGTACATAAATCCTTTCTAATGATTCTTTTCTGTCTTTGATTTTATCATACCACATATCAAAATGTATATCCTTGTTTTCTATAATTTATCCGACTTTTCTCTCCGTTCTTTTAACAAACCGTTTTTGTAGCAATGATATCTACTCCTGTGTCTGCTACATTTTTTACGATCACATCTCCAATATGTACAGGCGCCTTTACAACCACATTTTTTAGGGCTTCTACGCAGGCAAAGATTTTTTCTTTGGGGATATCTTCTTTGGTCTTTACCGATACCATTGACGTCTCTCCCCCTTCTACCCGCACAGTGGATGTTACAATCCTTGTCGGTGCAATCACTTCTTTTTTTGCATAGATCTCGCCGCGTTTACATGTGTTCCCTGTAACCTTGGTTACAACCCCTTCCTCTAATGTTACTGTCAGAGGGCATCCCATCGGACAATTGATACAAATCAGTTCTCTTGTTTCCATCACTTATTCCTCCTCCAGTTTGATTGTAATTTCTTTTAGATCTGGATATTTTTTGAACTCTGTTTTTTTCAAAATCACTTGCTCCATCTCTCCCGGCGCTAAAATCTGTCGTTTTCTATGCGCCACTCTCTCCCCATCATAATAGACACTGATCCAATGGTTTTTATAAACATTTGCCACACGAAAACGAACGGTTAAGGTCTCCCCCATACGAGATGGCCGGATTGTAGACGGCACTGTATAGCGCACTCCGTTTTCTGGTTTTAAAACAATTTCCTTTGTTTCTTCCTCTGGTAAAGTGTTTAACACATAATGAGCTGCATTTTTTCCTGCTACTTTTGCTTCTTCTGAAACAAAATCCACAAGATCATGTACATGCAGAACATTTCCACAGGCAAATACACCGTTCACATTTGTCTCCAAACTCTCGTTCACAATTGGTCCGGAAGTAATCTTGTTCATCTGAACCCCCATAGATACAGAAAGTTCATTTTCTGGAATCAACCCAACCGAGAGAAGTAAGGTATCGCAGGTATATTCTTCTTCGGTTCCTTTGATTGGTTTCCCTTTATCGTCTACTTGGGCAATAGTTACCGCCTCTAATCTTTCTTTTCCTTTTATATCTACAACCGTGTGACTTAATTTTAATGGAATGTGGTAATCATTTAGGCACTGCACAATATTTCGTTTCAATCCACCTGAGTACGGCATCAGCTCTGCCACAACCTTGACCTTTGCACCTTCTAGCGTCATTCTCCTTGCCATAATAAGTCCAATATCTCCGGACCCTAAGATAACCACCTCTCGCCCTGGCATAAACCCTTCTATATTGACCAATCTTTGTGCCGTTCCCGCAGAATAGATGCCGGCTGGTCTGTAACCTGGTATATTCAGTGCTCCTCTCGAGCGTTCTCTACAGCCCATTGCAAGAATAATGGATTTCGCCTGAATTTCAAACAGTCCATCTTCTCGATTCATTGCGGTGACCCTCTTATCCTTGCTGATATCCATCACCATTGTATTTAATTTATACGCAATCTTTCTGTCATACACTTGTTGCGCAAAGCGATCTGCATATTCTGGACCGGTAAGTTCTTCTTTAAACGTATGAAGTCCAAATCCATTATGGATGCATTGATTTAAAATCCCTCCGAGTTCTTTATCTCTCTCTAAAATAAGAATCCGTTCCACTCCATTGTCTCTTGCTGACACAGCTGCGGCCAGCCCTGCCGGACCTCCGCCGATTATAACTACATCGTATTGTTTCATCTATGTGCCCCCCCTTTTTACAATGTATCTTTGTTTGTACCAACTACAAGCCTAGAATTTCCACCTGATTTTGTAACTTCGGTCATCGGAATCTTCCATTCTCTTTGAAGGATTTCCATGGTCCTTGGCGCACAAAATCCAGACTGACATCTTCCCATACCTGCCCTTGTTCTCCGTTTTACCCCATCCAAGGATTTGGCTCCAAGAGGTCTTCGTATGGCATCCAGAATTTCTCCTTCGGTCACCATTTCACATCGGCAAATAATATTGCCATAGGCAGGATTTTCTTTGATCAACTGCTTGTATGCTTCTTTGGAGAGTGTTTTTGGATCTAAGATTCCTTTGCGTGTTCCAACAAAGTCTTTATTTTCTTCTAATTTTAAATAGTCTTTCACGATACCTGCTATCATTTTCCCAATAGCCGGACAACTTGTAAGTCCCGGAGACTCGATTCCGGCGCAGTCAATAAATCCCGGCGCATCCTCCAATTCTTTTATGATAAATTCATGATGATCTTCGTGTGCACGAAGTCCGGCAAAGGAGGTGATGACCTGTCGCATTGGCAACTCTTTGACATTCATTCCCGCTTTTTGAATCAGTTCCTCTATTCCTTCTTTTGTGGTTGCTGTAGCATCTTTGTCATCAATATCAATCGCCGTCGGACCAACTAACATATTTCCATGAACCGTCGGGGTAACCAAAACTCCTTTTCCGTAATTCCCCGGAAGTGCAAAAATTGTCCGTGATACATGGTTTCCTGCACTTTTATCTAACAAACAATAGTCTCCCCTTCTCGGTGTAATATGGATCCGCTCTTTACTTACCATATTGTGGAATCGATCTGCGTAAACACCGGCAGCATTGACAATGCATTTTGTTTCATAGGTGCCTTGATTTGTCTCAATCGCCCAACCGTTTTCTATTTTTTTTATATGAAGAACTTCCGTACAAAAATGAAAATCCACGCCATTGGTATAGGCATTTTCTGCCAAAGCAATGTTTAAGTGAAAGGGGCAGACAATTCCTGCGGTAGGTGCGTAAAGAACGGCTGCTACCTGATCGGAAAGGTTGGGTTCCATTTGATGGATTCTTTCGCCATCTGTAATAATTTCCATGTTCTCTACGCCGTTTTCTATCCCTCTTTTATAAAGTTCTTCCAAATCTGGGATACGCTCTTCTTCTAGACAAACTACAAAGGATCCTCTTTGTTCAAACGGGAAATCCAATTCCTTTGCAAGTTCTGGCATCATTTGATTGCCTTCTACATTGAGTTTTGCCATAAGGGAACCTGGTTTTGCATCGTATCCTGCATGAACAATCCCGCTATTCGCTTTGGACGTACCACTACAGACGTCTTCCTCTTTCTCTAAAACACAGACATTCACTTGGTATCTGGATAATTCTCTTGCGGTCGCACTTCCAGATACACCCGCACCAATAATAATCACATCATACATATTTTCTATCCTCCTGTTTTCTGAAGCTAATCCTCTTTTGCCCAACCGTAGGAACATTTTACTGCCTTGTTCCATCCAGATACCATTTTCTCTCGTACCTCATCTGAAATCTTCGGCACAAAGGTTTGGTCTACTTTCCAGTTTTTCACAACCTCTTCTTTTCCCGACCAATACCCTACTGCCAGTCCGGCAAGATAAGCCGCTCCCATCGCTGTTGTTTCCACACACCTTGGACGTTTGACCGGTGCATTGATAATATCCGCCTGTGTCTGTACCAGATAATCATTGGCGCTTGCCCCTCCATCTACTTTCAAAGAGGTAAGTTCAATTCCGGAATCTGCTCGCATTGCCTGAAGCACATCATTGGTCTGATAACATAAAGAATCTAAAGTTGCACGAATAATATGATATTTATTAACGCCTCGTGTAATGCCTACAATGCTTCCTCTTGCATACTGATCCCAATGTGGCGCTCCTAATCCTGTAAATGCCGGTACCACATAACATCCATTGGTATCTTTTACTTTTTTCGCCATATATTCCGAATCGGAAGCAGAATCAATGAGACGCATCTCATCTCGCAGCCACTGAATGGCTGCTCCGGCAACAAAGATGGAACCTTCTAGTGCATAGTTTACTTTTCCATCCATTCCCCAGGCAATTGTAGTGACAAGCCCGTTTTGAGAAAAGACCGGCTTTTCTCCTGTATTCATCAACATAAAACATCCCGTTCCGTATGTATTTTTTGCTTCTCCCGGCTGAAAACAAGTTTGCCCAAATAAGGCTGCCTGCTGGTCCCCTGCTGCACCACTGATCGGAATCTCTCCTCCAAAAAACTGCGAATCCGATACTCCATATACATGGCTAGAAGGCATTGGCTTTGGCAACATACATTTTGGAATCTGAAGTTCTTCTAAAATCTCATCATCCCATTTTAATGTATTAATGTTAAATAACATCGTTCTAGATGCATTGGAATAATCCGTCACATGAACATTGCCCTTTGTCAATTTCCAAATCAGCCATGTCTCTACAGTTCCAAACAGTAATTCGCCCCTCTCTGCTCGTTCTCTTACCCCTTTTACATGATCAAGAATCCATTTTAATTTTGTCCCGGAAAAATAGGCGTCGATCATAAGACCAGTTTTCTTTCGATAGGATTCGATCAATCCCTTTTCTTTTAGGCTGTCGCAATATTCCGATGTTCTGCGACACTGCCATACAATCGCATGATAAACTGGTTCTCCTGTTTCTTTATCCCAGACGATCGTTGTTTCTCTTTGATTGGTAATGCCGATTGCCGCAATATCTTCTGCGGTCGCCCCCACTTTTGACATTGCTTCTACCGCAACCCCAAGCTGTGTCGACCATATTTCATTTGCATCATGCTCTACCCATCCTGGTTTTGGAAAATACTGGGTAAACTCCTTTTGCGCTACCGAACACATCTCCCCTGTTTCATTAAAAAGAATGCATCGGTTACTTGTTGTTCCTGAATCCAGTGCCATAACATATTTTGCCATATTCTAAAGTCCTCCCTTTAATCTTTATTGAGCAAAGAACAATCTCTTATGCAATAAAAAAGGCATAGCATTAACACGACATCTCTGCCGTAATACTACGCTCTCTTCGTCTCAGCTTCTCTTTTCTCTTATGTAGATAGTCTAACATATCTTTTTCCTTTTTTCAACCTTATCCGTTATTTTGTAAAAATAACGTTGTTATTTTTCTTTTTCATTTGTCTATTCTACACAGATAGATTGTTAAAAATAAGGCAATATCAAAAAAGTGCCCAATTTTTGGACACTTTTATATTCTGTTCATAGATTTTCGACATTTTTTTTATTATGCTTAGGGTATTAACGAAGCTGGCTTTAAGATTACTTAAACAGACTTGCTTTTATGGCAATATCCAAGATTTGTGTAGACATATCTGCATCCTTTTTCATTCCACTGGCCACCCAGTCACAAATCATGTCAATGGTCCCATGGCTGAAAAATCTGGCAACAATTTCTTGTGCATCTCCTACAATCCCAAGTCTGGCATAGTCTTCTTGGAAAGAACGCATCAATGCCTTCTTATAATAGTCTACCAGAATTTGATACAAGGAACACCGACTTCGATCTGTAAGTGCATTTGTGTAAAATTTCTTCTCCGACTTCATGTGTCTGCAAAGAAGAATAATACTGTCAGCCCAACAGTCTTTCACCATGTATTTTTCTATAATTGGTTCGATTTCATTTTGAAAAATCCATTCAATAACAGCGTACTTATCCATAAAATGATAGTAAAAGGTATTGCGATTGATTCCACAGATGCGTGAAATTTCTATAACGGATACTTTTTCATATGGTTTTGTGCTGACCAGTTCTTTTGTACCTGATACAATGGCCTGTTTGGTTGAATCTGCTGCAGACATAATGTAACTCCTTTTCGCTTCGTTGTCCCCATTATATCAGAGGGTTTATAAGATGTATAGTGAAATCATTATTTTAGGAGGGTTTTAAAATGACAAAAGACAACACACAAAAGAATGGACGTGCTGATGTTCTCATCAAATGGATCATGTTTACCGCAGCAATTACCGGAATGGCTTTATTGAGTGCTTTTTACCCCATCCATGGAAATGTTCCTTTGATCGTCATCCCATCGATTCTGGTACTTCTTTTTGCAAAACCAGTATTTTTTGAACGATTAAAGCTTACTACGCTTCTTGTCATGCGTATTGTAATTGTAATTGCCGCATTAAAGCTATTTAATCCACAGGTTTATGTTGACTTGATCATGCTAATGTTAATCGTTAATATTTTGGAAGCTACCTTAACTGACCTACTTCGATACAAAAAATATTTTAACGCAATTTCTGGTTTTGCAGTTGCCATTGGAGTAATTGCACTTCGTGGTGTCTGGCAATTTGATGCACCATTTGGAGATTATTATCTGGCAAAAGGTGTACTCCCTATTGTTACCATTTGCTATGTAGCTGCATACACACTTTGGAACTGGATTTTTGTAACAAATGAATTCAGTGATTCTGTAGCACTTATGCATGTAGGCTTTTTATCTGCCCCGATTTTGGGATCCATCTGTACACTTGGTCTTGGTGTCTATGGTGGAATTGGGATGTGGCTTTTACTCCGTGCAAATTCTCTTGCCATTGGCGGATGGATGCAAATTGGCGCCAAAAATTGGTTTGAAAGAGAATACCAAAGCGCACGTTTCAGCAAATTTGTCGCATGGACAAAAACAAAACCAGTCCAGATTGTTGCCATGCTTATTAATGTAGGTCTTGTTCTTACTGCAATTGGCATTACCCTTGCAAACGGTGGAATCCATTTTGAATTTTCACCATTCTTTCTTTAGATAATAATTAATTTTAGGAGGTTTCTATATTATGGAAAATTATGATGTAATCGTAATCGGCGCTGGGAACGGCGGTCTTGCAGCTGCTGCTACTTTAGCCGAAAAAGGAAAGAAAGTCATTCTTTTCGAAAAACACAATATTCCCGGAGGTTGTGGTACAAGTTTTCGTCGTGGCCGCTTTGAATTCGAAGTTGCTCTTCACCAACTAAGTCACATGGGTACAAAAGAAAAGCCTGGTCCACTTAGAAAACAATTCAAACGCTATGGAATAGAAGACGAAATTGACTGGATTCAAATTGAAGAGTTATATCGTGTAAACTTTCCTGATGGCACTGGACTTAGTATTCCAGTAGGCAGAGAAAAATGTACCGACTTTTTGTGCAAAGAATTTCCGGAACACAGCAATAACATCAAACGTTATTTCCAAACCGTGTATGATTTCTGTCAGCAGGCAAATGAATTCTCTGCAAAGAGCGAGGAAAGCACGGGAGAACCTGGGGCATTCAAAAAATTTATCATGAAAAAAGGATTCCCGAAAATGTATCCGACCCTTGCACAATATGGCTTAAAAAGTTCTCAGGAAGTGTTGGATGAATTCTTCCCAGGATGCCCGAAACTTCAGCTTGCTTTAAGTGTTTACTGGTGTTTTATGGGAATGCGTCCTGACCGTTTCCCTTGGTCTATTCTAGCAAAATGTACCTTTATTTATATGGAGGATAAACCATATTACCTGCGTGGAACTTCGATGATGATGAATCAGGCGATCATGGAAGCAGCCAAACGTATGGGTGGCGTTGTTCAACTTAATTGTGGCGTCAAAAAAATTATCGTTGAGAACAACAAGGCAGTCGGAGTGATTGATGAAAATGGAAAAGAATACCGTTGCAAAAAAATCATCTCCAATATTTCTCCACTGGCTACTTATGGAAGCCTTATGGATCCAAAAGATATTCCAGACTCTGCCAGAGAATATTTAAAACCATATACCGTGGGAATCTCTGCTCTCACTTGCTTTATTGGACTGGACTGTACCCCAGAAGAGATTGGTTTTACCACATCCTTTACTTTGAACTATGAAAGTTTTGATGCAAACAAGGACTTCATGGATGCCTATAAGCTACTTCCAGAAAATGATCCTTTGATCGCTACCTGTTATACTGTAGATGATCGAGAGGTTTCTCCGGAAGGTACTTCTGTTATTACAGCCGGTACCTTAAAATATGCGGAAGAATGGGAAAAACTTTCTCCGGAAAAATATTATGAAATGAAATATGAGGCTGGAAGACGTATCGTTGCGCGTCTCGAGAAAATGTATCCCGGCTTTACTTCTCACATTGAAGAAATGGAAATTGCAACTCCACTGACACATATGCGCTATTTAGGACATCCAGGTGGTGCCATCTACGGATATGAACAAGATTTAAGACAATCTGTTTTCTTCTTCCCTACAGAAAGTAAACTGGAAGGATTAGAGTTTGCAAGCGGATGGGTCAATGCCTGTGGATTTGGTCCAAATTATACATATGCAGATAAAGTAGCAACTCGCGTTGCGAAGGAGGTTTAAAATGGCAAAAACAATAAAAGAAACACTCCTTGGTACTTTGGTACACGGAGAGGAAATTTTAGAGGAAATCAATGTACTTCGCACTGTTTCAGAGGACAAAATTCCAAGCGAAGATCCTGCCACAGTCCGATTGAAAGGACTTCATCCAAAAGAACTTCATCTTGTGGTAAGTGCAATTTATGATACCGGTAAAAATGCAAAGATTTTCAGACTTTCTTCAAAAAATGGATATCTTCCACCATTCGAAGCCGGACAGTATTTAAATATTTTCACAGAAATTGACGGGGTTCGCACCAGCCGTCCTTACAGCATCAGCTCTTCTCCAAGACAAAGAGCCTATTATGAAATCACCGTGGCTCGTACCACCAATGGTTTTGTATCGGATTATCTGTTAGATTCTGTAAATGTGGGCGACGAATTTACCGCGTCAAGACCGGCAGGTGTATTCCACTACCACCCTGTTTTCCATAGCAAAAAAATGCTGATGCTTGGTGGCGGAAGTGGAATTACTCCTTTTATGAGTATGATCCGCGAAGTTTTAGAAGCTGGTTTAGAGCGCGATATGATTCTACTTTATGGTTGTAGAAATGCTGAAGCCGCACTCTTTCACGATCAATTGACTTCTATGAGCGAAACGTTTAAAAATTTCCGCTATTATTTAGTTGTCTCTGATGAAGATGCTGTATGGAGTGGTGAACGTGGATTTATCACTGCCCAACTCATCAAAAATCTCTGCCCAGATTATATGGAACGCACTGCTTATATTTGTGGTCCTGAAATTATGAACCAGTTTTGTGTCGAGCAGTTACAAGAACTTGGTTTTTCTCCAAAAAACATCCGTAGAGAGATGTTCGGCGCTGCAAAAGACATTACACAAGAAGCTGGTTGGCCATCCAACTTAAGCGGATCCGAAATATTTAAGATTACCGTAAACGGGGAAACCGTAATCGAAGGTCGTGCAAATGAACCTTTGCTTACCACGTTAGAGCGTGCCGGAATCCGTGTGAATGTATGTTGCCGAAGTGGAGAATGTAGTCTTTGCCGAGTTCAGCTTGTAAGCGGAAACGTATTTTTGTCAAAAGGAATGATGTTGCGTAAGGCTGATGAAAAATATGGATATATCCATTCTTGCAAATCTTACCCAATCTCAGACCTATCCATTTTGTTATAATAAGATTTATTTCTAAAGGAGTATTTATGGGATTCTTTTTTACAGGTTATAACCTGACAACTATTTTAGGATTTCTTCTTTTAGTTGCCGTTCTTGTTCTATTAAACGAGTTAAGCCGAAGAAGCAAAATTCTTTCCATCATCTTGTACATTTTTGTACCTGTTGTATTGTTTACACTAATTGGTTTTGATGTTGTTGGAAGTCCTTCTTCCAAAACGTGGTTTGGAACAGTAAAAGCTGTTTCTGCATTACTTGGGGTATTAGGGTTCATGCTCATTCGTTATACGAGAGTAGAACACACAAAATTTGCCATCTATTTTCCAGTTGCCATTTTAGGCATTAATATCCTAGAAGCTGTTTACCGCGACATCGAAGTGTTTATGAATTATAAAGAGCTTACTGTTGACGAGGCAGGACTTACCCTTCTTGGTGGTTATTGGAATCTTTTTAATGCCGCCGCCGGTGTATTACTGATCTTAACAATGACGGGATTCGTTGGAATTCGTGTTGCAAAAACCCCTTCCAAAGATATGATTTGGCCAGATCAAGTATGGTTTTGGATTGTTGCATATGATATTTGGAACGCCGCATACTGCTATAACTGCATTTCCACACGTGCTATGTACTCCGGTATCGCTCTTCTTGTATCTTGTACCGTTGCAGAAGCATTCTTGAAACGTGGGGCATGGTTACAGCATCGAGCACAGACACTGGCAATTTTTGCATTGTTCTCCCTTATTGTCGATTACGCCTCTCTTCCCGCTTTTTCAATTACGGCAAGTTATAAACCAGCTGCCTGGGGCGTTCTAAGTGTTGCAGCTTTTCTTGTAAATCTAGGGGTATTTGTCTTTATGATCTTACAAATGAAAAAGACCAAAAGAAATCCTCTCACAAACGAGCTATATACTGACTTAGCTTGCTACAAGAAAAATATGGATGCCAACAACTTAAATTAAATAAAAATCCTCCCTACTGGTTTTCCAGCAAGGAGGATTTTTTAACGTTCTAAAGAGTTGGCACTGCTTTTTTAATCTGATCGGTCACAACAAATGCCAATCCAATCTTTATAAAATCTGGAATAATAAATGGAATCACACATGCTAAGAGAACACTGGTAATGCCAACAGGTCCTTTTACCGAAGAATACACCACCATGTACCATATTGTTCCAAACAGATAGCATACAAAAAGTCCCAAAACCATAGAAAGCAGACGAATACTTTTCTTGGTTCCAAGTGTTTTTTCTATCCCCCACATCAGTACAGCCGAGGCAACAAATCCTAGAATGTATCCTCCTGTCGGTCCTGTCAATGCTGCAATTCCACTTCGAAATCCCGAAAATACAGGCAATCCTACTACACCAAGCAGAAGGTAGAGAACCACCGATGCTGTTCCTCTTTTTCCTCCTAATACTCCAACTGCTAAAAAAATCGCAAACGTTTGCAGTGTAAATGGCACGGTTGCCGGAATGGATATCCATGCACAAATTGCAATAAGAACTGCAAATAAACTAATGTAAACCATATCTTTTGTTTTACTACTACTAACTTCCTTATTCATGATAACCTCTCTTTCTTGTTACAGTTTAGCAAACAGCCTCTTTATTGTCAACCATTTTTATTATTAAGTTTACATTTGCATCTTTAAACTGGCTTGCTTTATTTTTAATAAACTGGCTGTTTCAGTAATACCAAATCAATGCTATCATAAGGCATAGAATTTTTAGGAAAGACGAGGACAATCAAATGAATCACAAAAAACAAACCGTACTGAAACTTACACAAACAGCTCTTCTAGCTGCATTATGCTTTGTATCCTTTACATTTTTGCAAATAAAAATTCCTGTTGGATCGGATGCTACTTCCTTACATATCGGTAATGCATTCTGCGTGTTAGCTGCCTTATTGTTAGGCGGGCTTTATGGTGGTCTTGCCGGTGCAATCGGGATGACAATTGCAGATATTATCGATCCAATTTATATCGTAGTCGCCCCAAAAACTTTTGTTTTAAAACTTTGTGTTGGACTTATTGTAGGACTGGTCGCACACAACTATGCAAAAATCAATAAAAGTAATAATAAATCCTATATTTTTCGTTGGAGCCTTATCGCAACTATTGCAGGTTTAGCGTTCAACGTTGTTGCGGATCCTTTGGTAGGTTTTTTCTACAAACAATATATTTTAGGACAACCCCAAGAACTTGCACAGGCTCTGGCAAAAATGAGTGCAATCGCTACCTTTATAAACGCTGTTGTGTCTACCGTTTTAGTTGTAGTGTTGTATAACGTACTTCGGCCTGTTCTTTTGCGCATGGGACTTTTAATTACAGATGAAGACAACTAAAAAAACAGCCTCAAAGTTGAGGCTATTTTTTTTACTCATTTATACAATTGGCTCGAAATCTGCCACTCCATGTTTACACAGCGGACAAATAAAATCATCCGGTAATACATCACCTTCGTATACGTAACCACAAATCTTACACACATACCCTTTTTTTCCTTCTGTCTGTGGTTTTGGCTTTACGTTTTTCTGATAATAAGTATACGTCATAGTCTCTTTATCGCTCATCACTCTTGCTTCTGTTACAGAACAAATAAAGAATCCATGTGAGCCAAGATCAAGGTATTGTTCCACCTTTAAAGACATAAATGCATTAATGTATTTTGGTAAGAATAAAAGGCCATTGTCTGAACGAAGTTTTTTCCAATCTGCAAACTTATCCACATCACGTCCACTTTGGAATCCAAAGTTTTCAAATACACTAAATGGTGCTTCCACAGATAGGCAGTTTACATTTAATACGCCCGTTTTTTGGATGACATCGTGAGAATAATTTGCTTTATTGATACCGACTGCCACACGATTTGGATTGTCTGTAAGTTGTGTAACGGTATTGACAATTAATCCGTTGTCTCTTGTTCCATCATTTGATGTTACAACGTAAAGACCATATCCAATTTTGAACAGTGCCTTTAGATCATTTTTATCTGCACTTTCATCTGACTGTGCTACATATTCCTGACAAAGTTCCTCTGCCATATGTTCCAACTGCTCTACATTTTCTTCACTTAAGGAAGACATAATCTTTGTAGAGTTCTCAAGCCATGTTATATTCTTACTCTTTGCCAACATCTCTGTCATTACTTTTCCGGCCATCGATGCCCAGCTTCCATTTTCAATGAGACCGATGGTACGGTTCTGGAAATTTCTCTCCGTCAAATGTTCGATGAATTCACGCATATATGGGAAAATATCTGCATTATAAGTAGTCGTAGCAAGAACAATCTTTCCATAACGGAATGCATTTGCGACAGCTTCTGACATATCTACTCTTGCAAGATCACAGACAACTACATTTGGGCATTTCTTTTCTTTTAATTTGGCAGCGAGAACCTCTACTGCTTTTTTTGTATTGCCATACACAGAAGTATATGCAATCATAACCCCTTCTGTTTCTACACCATAAGAAGACCAGATATTATATTTTTCGATGTAATGTGCTAAGTTATCATTTAAAACAGGTCCATGAAGTGGGCAAATCACTTCAATATCCAATCCACTTGCAGCTTTTAAAAGTTTCTGCGCCTGTGCACCATATTTCCCAACGATTCCGATATAATAACGGCGTGCTTCATCATCCCAACCATCTTGTACATCCGGGGTGCCAAATTTACCAAAAGCATCCGCTGAAAATAGGACTTTCTCTGTACGATCATACGTAACCATAACCTCTGGCCAGTGTACCATCGGCGCAAAAACGAATGTTAATTCATGTTTTCCTAAAGATAGTGTATCTCCACTCGCAACTGAAAGTTTCTTTCCCTCCAACTTCATATCACGGAAGAAATTTTCCATAATTGCGAATGTTTTTGCATTTGCAACAATCGTTGTATCTGGATACTCTTTCATGAAGTTATAAATATTTGCAGAATGGTCTGGTTCCATATGCTGAACAATAAGGTAATCCGGCTTTGCTCCATCTAAAGCTCTTCCGATGTTGTACAACCATTCCTTCGTAAAATTCGCATCAACTGTATCCATAACAGCTGTTTTTTCATCCTTGATCACATAAGAATTATATGACATACCATCTGGTACTGTATATTGACCTTCAAAAAGATCTATATGGTAATCACTCACACCTACGTACAAAATATCCTTTGTTATTTCCATCTTTAGGATCCCCTTTCTTATTTTGCTTAAAGCAATCATTTATATGAATTATTATATCTATACTCAAAATATTTATCAATTATTTTTTATGATCTTCTTTCAAAGACACACATTCAAGCGAACTGCAATGAATCATATAGGGGCAAATACCGCAGAGTTTTCCGCTGTACTCTTGCGTCCTGTTGCCAGATATGCTATATTAAAGACACAAAAGGAACAACCGCCCACAAGGGGTTGACCTCGACAAGATTGTAATAGAATTACCACCCTGAAACCGGCCAAAGTTTAGAGGGTGGTTTTCTATGCCTTAAAGCACTATCTGATAAACGTAAAAACGAATGTCAGCAATGCCAGAATGAACATTCCAAAAGCCATCAAATCTTTAAAGTCAAACGGTTTCTTGTCCATCAGCACCACCCCCATTCTATG
>JAHHTL010000003.1 GCA_020024635.1 Ruminococcus sp. | reverse complement strand
GAAAAAATTAAATCATTCTAATTCTTAAAATCCAAACAAAAAAAGCAGACTTCAACGTTCTGCTTTTTTGTTTCTCTATCTATTTTGTTTCCTTTTTCGGAAGCTCACACAAATATGCGATTCCAAGTGGTGTTACAAGCAACGGATATTCTGATTTATGAACGGGTAATTTGATCCATCCAGAGAACACATCTGCAAACTCCTGAAAATTACTAGAACCACCGGCAACATAAACGGCCGGCACATCATATCCTGTAAGAAATCTTTGGGTAATCGCCGCCATCTTCTCCACAACTGCTCGAATCACTGGAAAGACTTCTTTTTCATTCTTCGGATCTCGTTTGAATACTTCTGCCTCCTCATATGGGATTTTAAAATGTCCCGCTACGGTGTGCGTCATATGAGTTCCACCTGTGGCTTCATCATTGGTATAAATAATTTCGCCATCTTTTAAAATGCTGACCCCCGTTGTGCCACCCCCAACATCTACAACCGCTCCATCTTGAATCTTAAAAACTGCTGCTGCAGCTGTTGGCTCATCCACAATGTTACAAACCTCAAAACCAGCATCTTCTAGTACATGTCTAATACTTTTTATAGACCCTTCTGCAATTCCAGGTGGAATTGCAGCTGCTGCATAAGTCAAAGTCGTTCCAAGTCGCTCTTCCAGTTCTTCTTTTAATTTTGTAACTAATTTTACCGATTCATAGTAGCTTATGATGACTCCATCCTGAATCGCATGTGACGGTGCTGATATCCCTGCAACGGGTTTGTCTGTTTGATCTACAACTGCCAATACCGTATTGGAAGTTCCAAGGTCGACGCCAACTTTCAACTTACCTTGAAATTTTCGACATTCACCAGACTCTACTAATTTTGCAAAATTAGTCAGCCTTCTGTTTTTTATAATCACAACACACTCTCCTTTTCGGATTGCCTATCTTGCTGCTTCCGCAATATTTCTTGCATGATCTGAAATACGCTCCAAATTAAGTAACGTATCTTGGAAAATAATCCCTGCCTGAGTATCATAAAGATGTTTTGTCATTCGATCGATATTTTCGCCTCTATACATGATTTCCATTTGATCAATTTGTGTTTCTCTTTCAATAGCTTTGGAAATTTGATCATTATTTCTAGTCTCAAATGATTTCAGAGCATACATATATCCTTCCATACAAATTCGACTAATCTGATCTAGGTTTTCTTTTGCTTCACCATTAAAGACGTAATTCTTTTCTAACATCTGTTCTGCAAATTCCGCAATATTCTCACAGTGATCACTGATTCTTTCCATGTCAGAAATTGCCTGAAGCATACGTACAACTTCTTCATGTTCCCGCTCACTAATTTGGAATGTAGACAATTTCATAATGTATTTTGTAATACCATCCGTCATGCGATCCACCTGTTTTTCCTGCTCTTTGATCTTCTTAATCTTCTCTTTATCTGAGTTACTGATCGCTTCTACAGTATTTTTCAATGTTTTTTCCACAAGTGTTCCCATACGAAGAATTTCTGAATAAACAGACTGAATTGCAATTCCTGGTGTCTCTAACATACGTTCATCTAACAATAAGGTTTCTTGCTCTGAAGTTTCTTTTTCAACACCGCCAATCTTCATCGCTAATTTAATAATCCATCCAGATACTGGGAATAAAAGAATTGTAGTTGCAATATTAAAGGCTGTATGAATCAAACTAATCTGTGTTTGAGAGATTGTACCTGATGCCCATGCCGGATTTGCAATGAAAATATATAAAATAGATGCAACACTAAAGATTGCTGTTCCTATAATGTTAAACAATAAGTGCATATAACTTGCAGTTTTTGCATTCTTCTTCGCCCCCAATGAAGAAAGCAAAGCTGTAGCACATGTTCCGATATTTTGTCCCATAATAATATAGATTGCCGCATTAAATGGTACAAGTCCTGCTGCAGCAAGACTCTGCAAAATTCCAACAGAAGCGGAAGAACTTTGAATGATTGCTGTAACAAGTGCTCCTGCAAAAATTCCAAAAAGAGGATTTTTCCCTAATGTTACGAACAGGTTGCAAAATGCCTCTGACTCCCTTAACGGATAAACCGCAGAAGACATCGTAGAAATTCCGACAAACAAAAGTCCAAAACCAATCACTATATTTGCCAGTTCTTTGGTAACATAACGTTTACCAATTAGCATAATGATAACACCTGCCATAATAGCGACTGGCGCTAACGTAGTAGGACTTAAATACTTTGCCCACTCCACACTAGAAACAAGCCATCCAGTTACTGTGGTTCCAATATTGGCTCCCATAATAACTCCCATAGCCTGGGTAAGATTCATAATACCTGCATTTACAAACCCAACAACCATAACAGTGGTGGCAGATGAACTTTGAATCACTGCTGTAATAAGTGCTCCAAGCAATACACCCGAAAGTTTATTTCTTGTCAGAACTTCCAACATTGTTTTCATTTTGTTTCCTGCTGCATTTTCAAGTCCCTGGGCCATAATCTGCATGCCATAAATAAACATTCCTAGGCCTCCAATAAAAGGGATGATGATACTCATTTTTATTTCCTCCTCATTTGTGTTACTTTCTATGTTTTTTCAGCCAACGAAGTAGCTGGATTATAGGGAAATTTGCTGCGGATAATAGCGCAATCGTTAACATTTGCATACCATTTAATGTCACAACGCTAAAAATCCCACGAAGAGCTGGAATCATCAATACCGAAACAAGGAGAAGCACTCCCACAATAAAGGCGCCAGACAAATATTTATTATTAAACAGCATTCCAATTCCACCAAGTGGTTCATCTGTTTTGCTGTTAAATCCGTGAACAAGTCGTGACATACACAGTGTTCCAAATGCATACGTACTTCCCAACGCTGCACCGCCTGCTCCATAACCTATATAAAATCCGATTATAGTCATGCACCCGATCACAAATCCTTCTAATCCAATTTTTCCTAGAAAGTCTTTCGTTAAAATACCCTCATTCACCGGTCTTGGTTTTTGGTTCATTACAGTTGCGCTATGAGGCTCAAGTCCTAAGGCAATTGCTGGAAGACTATCGGTCAATAAGTTAATAAACAGTAGATGTACTGGTGCAAATGGAACTGGAAGACCAGCCAACGATGCATAAAATACAGTCAAAATTCCCCCTAAGTTTCCGGCGAGCAAAAATCCAATCGCATGTTTAATGTTACTGTAAACATTTCGACCATTTTCTACAGCCTTGACAATCGTAGAGAAGTTATCATCGGTCAACACCATAGACGCTGCATTTTTGGAAACTTCTGTTCCAGTGATCCCCATGGCAACTCCAACATCTGCCTGTTTTAGTGCAGGTGCATCATTTACACCATCTCCTGTCATAGAAACAATGTGTCCTTTTTTCTGCCATGCACGAACAATCCTAATTTTATGCTCTGGAGAGACTCTAGCATATACAGAAATTCCTTCCACAAAGGACTCTAGTTCTTCGTCTGTCATAGAATCTAATACGGCTCCATCACAGGCCTCTTGAACATCTGATAAAATTCCAATTCTCTTTGCAATGGCGGCAGCAGTAATTTTATGATCACCTGTAATCATAATCGGACGAATACCTGCCCGTTTACACTTCTCTACTGCAAGCTTGGACTCTTCTCGAGGTGGATCCACCATGGCAATTAATCCTAGAAATGTCAGATTTTCTTCATCCTCTATAGTAAGAGCCTGTTTACATTCTGTTTCTTTATAGGCAAAAGCCAAAACTCTTAATCCATTTTCTGAGAACGCATTGTTTTCTTTTAAAATCATCTCTCTATCTTGTTCTGTAATTTCTCGCACACCTTCTTTTGTGTCGATGAATCGAACTCGATCAATTAGAACATCTACTGCACCTTTCGTTATCATTATATACTGATTTTCGAATTTATTCAATGTAGACATCATTTTTCGTTCACTGTCAAACGGATTTTCAGCTATTCTTTCATGGCTTTTTCTTTCCTCGCCAATAGATATTCCAAATTTACTTCCTACATTGATCAGAGCCGTTTCTGTTGGATCTCCAATCTCTTTTCCTTCTTCATTCGTAGAATCATTGCACAAGATGCTATATGACAATAATTTTCTTTGATGGGAATCTTCTAAACTGATTTGATCTGTGGAAACTGTTTTTCCGTCGGTGTAATACTCTTCTACAGTCATCTTATTCTGTGTCAAAGTTCCAGTCTTATCTGAACATAGTACCGATACACTTCCAAGTCCCTCAACCGCTTGCAATTTTCGAATAATTGCATGTTCTTCAGCCATTTTACGGGTTCCGAAAGCAAGTACGATGGTAACAATCGAGCTAAGTGCTTCTGGAATTGCTGCCACAGCCAACGCTACTGCAAAGAGAAATGCATTTCCAATGTCTTCCCCTCGAAAAACATTCACCCCAAATAAAAGGCCACAAAAGATCAATATTAAAACAGACAGACGCTGTCCAAACTGATCTAAATTTTCTTGCAATGGTGTTTTCTTTTCTGAAGCGTTATTTAATAGTTCCGCAATTTTTCCTACCTCTGTGTCTTTACCAGTAGCAGTTACAATATAAGTTCCTCGTCCGTATGTCACAAAACTTCCCGAAAAAACCATATTGCTTCGATCCTGTAATGGAACACTTTTCTCCAACGTTTCCGTTGTTTTCTCAACAGGAACACTTTCCCCACTTAAGGTACTTTCGTCTACTGTAAGCGTTGCACTTTCCATCAATCTTCCGTCTGCCGGAACATAGTCTCCCGCTTCTAATATTACAAAATCACCGGGAACCACTTCTTTGGATGGTATAAGTAAAACTGCACTGTCACGCAATACTTTTGCTTCAGGTGCTGACAATTTTTCCAATCCTTTTAAAGACTGTTCTGCTTTAATAGTCTGTACAGTTCCAAGGATTGCATTCATTGTTATGACAACAAAGATAACGATTGCACTTTGCAATTCTCCTAGAAATCCAGAAACTATAGCAGACGCGATAAGAATAATAACGAGAAAATCTTTAAATTGTTCTAAAAAAACTTGAACAATATTCTTCTTTTTTCCTTCTGGAAGAACATTGTATCCATATGTTTCTCGTTTTCTTTTTACCTCTGCTTCATTTAATTCTCTGGTATGACCATTTTGACTAGATTGAACTTCTTCAATTGTCTGTTGATACACTTCTTTCATTGTATTTCCTCCTCGTATTGTCTATCAGTATGAAAGGCTTTCTCAAAAATGGAAAAAGACTCCTATTGCCTTCCACCTTCTTTGGCAATAAAAGTCTCACCAGTTGTATACGACACCGAGTGTTTCCACTGTACTGACGACATCGTAAACGTTTATAAAAACGTCAGTTACTCCCTTTTATTGGTTTTATATTAACGTGCCAATTCTGTTTTTGTCAACTTTTTTTTATTTTCCGCAAAATCTCTGTGATTTATCCAAGAAAATATATGCTATGTTTCCTAGAATTATTGTACTATTCTTCCAAGGATTTACTAATTCTTAGAGTATTTAAATTAAATATATTCATGATGGAATCGTATATTTTATGTGTCATCGGTCTGGAAAGCAAATACACCGTTACACTAGTAATAATGGCGCATGATACACAAATTAACAAATCATTTTCGATTGGAAGACCAAACTCTTGTATCAAGTATCTGATAGGAATATGTAATACAAAAATAGGTAATGTATGTTGTCCGATTTCTGAAACCGACACTTTTCGATCCGGTATCAGATTGATTAGGATAATGATCCACAATATGGAAATTATTCCCATAAGTAATCTAAGTAACATTCCTTCTATGTTTCCAATCGCATAATCCATATATCCATCTTTTAAATGCCACATTTCTACAGGAATCAATTGGAACTTTGAAATAGTATACAATCCAATGAGCACTACACCTGTTCCAGCGATTGTATATTTGGAGTTCATGTTTTTTATTTGTTCTATCTCTTTTTCTTTACAATTATATCCAAGCATAAAGAACAACAAAAAAGAAAATACCCTTCCCAAAGACAAGGTTTCGTCCAAAAAAGGAAAACACCCTGCAGTAAAATAAAAAACTACGCTTAAACATAATATGTGTGGTATTTTAATTAATTCTTTTAAAAAAAATCGATATAGAAACATAACAAGAAAAAACCACATTCCATGGGACGGGCGATACAAACGTAATGTAGTATCATCCGATATTAAAAATCGTACAAAATACATGAAAATCATCCATATTAAATATGGAATTAAATAATTGAAAAAAGCTCCTTTACGACATTTTTCTATATTTTTTGAAAAATAACCAGAAATAAAAATAAACCCTTGCATGATAAAAGAAAAAAACACAGTATACAAATATCCATCTAAGCCATCTTGCGCAAACGCCCCTGTTACACGTATAAAGTGAGCATAGACAACTCCAAAAATCAAAAAGGCTTTCATATTATCAAATAAATAGGATCTTGTTTTTTTATTCTCCAATTTTATACCTCTTATAGTTTTATTTATTTGTACAAACAACGAGATTATACGGCTTACTTTTATGAAAAGTCAACCTTTTTCTGTTTGATTCGGAGAATTTTTTTGCATCACAAGAGTTCCCGCTCGAAGAACTACTCTTCCAGCGGTACAATGGTCAACTCTTTTGTCACTTGATTTAAAACTTCGCAGCCATCTTCTGTAATTAAGACAATATCTTCAATACGCACACCAATCTCCTCTTCTTGAATGTAGATTCCAGGTTCGATTGAAAAGCATTGTCCTGGCTTTATTATTTCCGTGTTTGCCAAAGACACATCACCAAATTCATGATCTTCTATTCCAATACTGTGTCCCGTTCTATGGGTAAAGTAATCTCCAAATCCTTTCTCTTCAATATAATTTCTACATGCAAAATCTACATCACACATTCGGTTTCCTGGTTTTGCAGCTTGAATTCCTCTTCGCTGAGCCTCTTTTACAATTTCATAAATTTCTTTTGCACGTTCTGATGCTTCGCCTAAAAATACTGTCCTTGTCATATCTGAGCAATAATGATTCAAAATTCCTCCAATATCTAATACAACACAATCTCCCTTTTTTCCTTTTGTGTCATCTGTAACATGATGAGGGTTCGCTCCTGATTTTCCATAAGCCGTAATTGGCTCAAAAGCTACATCTTGATGTCCTGATTCCGAATATAATTCTTTTACAATTCGATTCAATTCTTTTTCGGTATATCCTTTTCCTACCAGAGAAATCAGCTTTTCCATAACCTGATCATTTGCTAAAGCAGCCTTTCGCATCAACTCCTGCTCTTTCCTATTCTTGATCATTCTCACATGATCCACGATCAAAGAACCATTGCAGTATGAACATTCTTTTTTTAACTGCTGCAAACGTAATAGAAAGCCAGCAGGCCATGTTCGATCAATGCCAACTCTTCCTTCTTTTACATAATGACTCAGTCGTTCTACAGCATCTTCTGTATCATCGTACCAGATTAGTTCCATTCCCAAATCCTCACTTTGTGGGAAAAGCTTGTTGATCACAAGCTTTACTTCTCCACTCGTATTCATATAAAGTGCTAAAAGACGCTCTCCGGGATAAATCCACTTTCCTGTCAAATAAAAAATATTTGAAGGATCTGTGAGAATCAATTGTGACAGATTCTCTTCTTTCATTGCATTGATAATCGTATGTAACTTATCTTTATACAACTTTACAACCTCTTTTCTTTAGTTTTGCTCTTTTATATTTTTCCATGCTTTACGTAATTTGATTGGATTTCCATAATGCAAGGTTCCATACCGGAATAATTTTGCTGCAAATATTCCTACAAACACACAACTTACTACCAAAAGTAAAAATGATAAAATTACTTCCCATATAGCAACCTTTCCCATACAAATTCGTACAAACATGGCATTTCCTGACGTAAACGGTATAAACGATGCAACCTTCATCATAATACTGTCACTAAAGGACTGCATTCCAAAAATCGAGATAAAGAAAGATGCGATATAAACTAGCATAAGTGGTGTGGCACTTTTACTGATATCTTCTGTTTTTGACACCATTGCCCCAAGTGCCCCAAATAACAACGCATAGAGCAGATAACTGAGAATACCAAAGCAAATATAAGATACCCATATATAAATTGGAATATCAAAAAGAAAGTCTAATTTTCCGCCCCATTGATCTTGTACTAAATGATAAGATATAAGACCACTTCCAACGATGACAAACATTTGGATGATTCCTGCAAGTGCACCCGCTAGAACCTTTCCAAAAATAAGACTGTTCGGATTTACACTGGTAACAAGAATTTCAATTGCTCGATTGCTTTTTTCATTGGTTACTGAAACGGCAATCATCTGTCCGTAAAAAATAATCAAAAAATAGATTGCGAATATAAGGATATAGGTATACCAATAATTGCTGGCGCTGTCTTTTCCAAGAATACGTTCTTGCTTTTCTACCGATACATTTTCTGATTCCACAATCTGCTCGCTTGTAAGTCCTTTAGACAGAAGATACTGTTCCTTCTTCCATTGTCCCAATTGTTGCTCAAACAAGGAAGACCAAGAATCATTAATTGAACGATTATTTACTATGTAGGTAAATCCATCCATGGTCTTTAACACAAAACCTGCTTCTACTTTTTCTTCTTCTATAGCCTTTTCTAGTTCTTTTTCCGATTCAAATTCTTTCCAATCAATTGGCATTGTTTGCAAAAATTTATCTGCCTGTTCTTTGATTTCCTTTTGCACAAAAATTCCAAGTACATCCTGTTTTGTCTTCTCTCCCTCCGTAGACTGTGTAGCACTTTGCTTTTCCTTGTTTTGATTTCCTAACAATCCTGGAATTAATGTAGGAACAATGATAACCCCACATAAAATCAAAGCCAAAATTCCAGTAGTGATCATAAAACTCTTATTTTTAAAATAATTATCCAGTTCAAACTTCAAGACTGTTATAAATTGTTTCATTTTGCGTCACCTGCTTTCTCTACGAATATATCATTTAAGGAAGGGATGTATAATCCAAAATAATCCAAATCTACCCCTTGCTCTAGCAACCTTTGTAAAATTTCTTCTTTTGCTCCTACCATTTTAGTACGAATAATAATATGATCTTTCCCTATCTTCTCCACTTCTAAAAGATCCATATAGGTCTCTTCCAATCTTTTTGCAAAATCCAATATACTTTCCTTCGAAGTCGACAATACTAGCCTGTCTTTTCCGTATTCTCGCTGAATCTCATTTAAATTTCCAGATAATACAATCTTTCCTTGATTCATAATAACGATTTCTTGACAAAACTCTTCTACATAGCTCATCTGATGGCTGGAAAAAATAACCAATTTCCCTACATCAATCTGTTCTTTTATCACATCTTTCAAAACCTGTGCATTCACAGGATCTAGTCCTGAAAATGGCTCATCCAGTATGATAATCTCTGGATCACATAGCAATGTCTGTGCCAATTGTACTTTTTGTTGATTTCCTTTCGAGAGAGTTTCTAGTTTTCTATTTTCATATTCTTGAACTCCCAAACGTTCTAACCATTTTTTTGTTGCCTCTTTTGCATCTTTTTTTGTAAGACCTCGAAGCATTCCCAAATAAATCAACTGTTCACTTACTGTTTTTTTTGGGTATAACCCCCTTTCTTCTGGGAGATATCCGATTTGATGATGTAATGGTTCAAATCTTTCTCCATCTAGAAGAATCTGTCCTTCATCTCCTTTAAATACATCCATCAAAATTCGAATAGTGGTGGTTTTACCGGCTCCGTTTCTTCCTAACAAACCAAGGGCTGCACCACCGGAGACTTGAAAAGAAATTCCATGAAGTATTTCTTTATCTCCAAATGATTTTCTTAGATTTTGTACTTCTAGTTTCATATATTTTTCCTCCTATTTATTATTCACATTCTTTATTTCATCGCTTCTATCATGTAACTAACTGAAGAAATAACTAGGATAAGCAATACAACAAAGATTGGTAATACTCCTGCATCTAGGATATAAAGAATCAGCCATAAAATCATACAGGACATTTGTGTGATTTTGTATGATTTATACGATGCTTCTCCAACTTTTTTTTGTTCTGCTTCATCACAACTTTCAAACCATTTTCTTTGAAACTGGAAATCGTAGACACTTCCCTTCTTTTCTGGATTCATCAATCGTATAAGATCTACAGATTTTTGTTGAATCCCCATAGCTATAAATACAGAAATCAGGAATTCTATGAACTCAATGACAGTCATTCTCTTACGCATACAGCTCATAAAAAATATACACAATGGTACGGATAAGTTGCAAAGAAATAACACAGTATTCAGAATTTTATCAATTATCTCTGCTGTCTTTTCCTCTTCTCCATCCCAATTTTTATATTTTTTTCTTGCATTTCCTAGCAGCACAATTGCAGGTAACTGAAAGGCGAGCATGGTGACCGGTATTCCCCATGGGATCATAACTTGGAACATCTGTTTTGCCATGGTCTGGAGATGTTCTACAAAGGTACTTCCTTCAAGCAAAGAAAGGGCTGTCCCTAAAATCCCCCCTCCAAGTCCACTTAAAATCATTACGATAATTAGAATTTTCAAAGCTTTTCTATTTTCTTTTTTTAACTCTTTGTGATTCACTTTGTATCCTCCTCATAGGTAAAAATTTCTTCCACCGTAACACCACAAACTTTTGCAAGTTTTAATGCTAATGTAACAGACGGGGAATAATCTCCCCTTTCTATCTGACTGATCGTCTGTCGCGAAACATCCACCAAAGCTCCCATCTGTCGCTGGTTTACTCCTAATCTGGCTCTATGTTCCTTCAATCGGTTATAAAGTGGCATAAACCTCTATCCTCCTTCGCGCATATAATTGACAATCTTTCTTTCCATATTGACAACTTTATTTGTCATTTCAACTATAACACTGACAACTTTATTTGTCAATATTATAACAATAAAAATGATCACAATATGTTAAAGCATAAAAAAACCTTCTAGAGTGAACCCTAAACATTCATCCTAGAAGGTATCTGTTCATTTATGAAACTGTGTCCTTTTGAAGTTGTTCGATTTCCCTTTCTTCTGGAAGTGCTGTCATACTATGTAAACTAATCCCCAAAGTAGAAACGTTATGGAATGTAGCCGATGTTGTGGGAGAAATCACACCCAAAAGACCTAGTAAAATAAGCATCCCATTGAATCCAATCACAAATCGATAATTTTTGTTTAATCGATCAATCAATCCGTTTGCAATCAAACGCAATTCTACCAATTCCCATAAGTTATCTCCTGAAATTGTAATATCAGAAATCTGCTTTGCCAATGCTGCTCCATGATTGATCGCAATTCCTACATCTGCCGCCGAAAGTGCTGGCGAATCGTTAATCCCATCGCCGACCATGATCACCGTATGACCATCCTTTCGAAGTTTTGAAATATAGTCTGCTTTATCCTCCGGAAGTACGTCTGCTCGAAAATCATCTACTCCCAGTTGTTTTGCAATCGCCTGAGCTGTCCTGTGATTATCTCCTGTCAACATAACCGTATGTTTCATCCCATAACTACGTAGTGTGCGAATAACCTGTGCCGCCTCATTGCGCAATGGATCGCTGATGCAGATAACTGCAACCAGTTTTCCACCAATTGCCAAATATAAATGCGAATATTCCAAAGGTAACTGTTCAAAAGTTTCCTTATCCTCTTCTGCAATCTGACACCCTTCATCTTCAAAAATAAAATGTGCACTACCTATTTGGACACATTCCCCATTTACGGTACTGGTAATGCCATGTGCCACCAAATATTCTACTTTTGTATGGAATTCTTCATGTTCTAATCCTCGATTTTTTGCTTCCTCAACTACAGCATTCGCTAAAGAATGCGGAAAATGTTCTTCCATACAAGCTGCTAAACGTAACATTTCCTCGCTATCACGCCCGTCGAAAGGAATTACTTTTGCTACTTTGGGGCATGCATATGTCAACGTCCCTGTTTTATCAAAAACAATAGTATCTGCTTTTGCTACTTGTTCTAAGAATTTCCCACCCTTTACTGTAATATGATGCTTTCCAGCTTCTCGCATTGCAGAAAGTACAGCCAATGGCATGGCAAGTTTTAACGCACAAGAAAAATCTACCATTAATACAGAGAGTGCTCTTGTAACATTTCGCGTCAATAGAAGTCCCAAAATGCTTCCTGCGAACGTATATGGCACCAATTTGTCCGCCAAATTTTCTGCATGACTTTCTGCTTCGGATTTTAACTGCTGTGACTCTTCGATCATAGAAACTATTTTTGCATACCGACTATTTCCACTTGTATGGCGAACTTCAAAAACACCTTCACCTTCTTCTACCACAGTACCGGCATAAAGAACGCCTCCCATTCTCTTTGGAACTGGAATAGACTCTCCGGTGAGAGAACTTTGATTTACCATAAGCTCACCTTCCACAACAACACCGTCTGCCGGTATTAAATCGCCCATTCTTACAATCACGTGTTCCCCTTGATGTACATTGGAAATAGGAGTTAAAACTTCTTCACCTTGCGCTGTCCTAATCCATACACGATCTACATTCAAAGACATACAATGGGCAAGATTTTCAATGGATCTTTTTCGAGTCCACTCTTCCAAAAGATCACCGATTTCCAGTAAAAATGAAACCATGCCGGCTGTACGGAAATCCCTTCTCAAAATAGAAATCCCAATAGAAATTCCATCTAAAAGTTCTACTTTCATTTGACGACGCCACATACATTTCATTCCCTGCTTGAGGAATGGAATGGCATGGATACTTGCCTGTACTGCACGAAATGGTGCAGGCATCATTGTTTGAATCACTATTTTTTTTAGAATTTTACTGGCAAGTCTTTCTTGAAACTCTCTATCCAACTTCCGTGTACTGTATATGCCCTCTTTAAGATCTTCTACTTTCTTCCACGAAAACCCGCCAATCGCATGAATCACCACATTTCTGCTTCCAGTGTAATGTAAGATAACACAACATGTTCTGTCATGAACCGTAACCGCTTTGACCCATGACTGCTGTCTTAGCCAGGTCTCTAATAAATCCGCTTCCTCCATGCTCATTCGCTTCATTGCAAGTTGTAATCGCATTCTTCCACGACTTTCATGCAAAATTTTTGCTTTCATCTATTTTCCTCCGCTTCTTTAAAAAAGGAGCCGCATAAGTGGCTCCCTTAGATCAGCAATCTATTCTTCTACTTCTTCTTGATCAAGAATTTCCATAGCTTCTTCTTCCGCAACTTCTTTCGCGACGCGTTCCTCATTCAGCTCTTTTGCTGAAGCCAGAATATCTGCAGCGCCCTCTTGCACAGAAGTAGCTGTTTTCATCGCCTCATCTTTGAAACGAAGCCCGGCAGCAACTGTGTGAACATACGCTTTTTTTGCATCCTTGCTAGCCAACAATTTAAACCCAATGCTTCCAAATAAAGTACCAACAGCGAACAATGCTGTACCTTTCGTAAAATCCTTCATCTTTTTCAACCTCTTTTCTATTTACTTATGTCGATAGCCTGTAAACATTGTCATTGCAAAGCAAAAAACCATAGCCCAGGCCCAAAAACGATGTTTTTTCAAAGCAAATTCCTCCTTTAGCTTATGTAAGAATTTCTTTATCACTTAATTATAAGCAATTAACCATCATTTTACTTCCTAAAATAGACTTAAAACTACTTGAAACGGACATTTTTTCGATACTGGCTGGGAGTCTCTCCATACGTTCTTTTAAATGAAGCATTGAACTGACTACATCCACTATAACCCAAAGATTGTGCAATCTCAAGAATCGAAAGGTCGCTGTCTTTTAAAAGGGTAGCTGCTTTTTCCATACGTTTTTCCGAAATCCAACGATGAATGGGTTTCCCACTATAAGCACGAAAAGAAGTTTTACAAGAAGTCGGAGATAAATGAAAACGACGACTCAAATCAAAAATGGTCAACTTTTCACTAAGATTTTGTACTAGAAACTCTTGCATTTCTTCTACCAATGTTCTCTGACGTTCTATTTTCCAAACTTCTAGATGGAGATGATGTTCTGCATCTCCACTACAAAGCAAATACATCAATTCAACATACTTCATAATACAGTACTTCGACTGATTTTCAATTGATAAATGGGATAAAGAATAAAACATGGATTGACTCCACACTTGCCTTGGAAGCAAACACATTCCATTCCACTCTTTTCCCAGATGATTCGCTTGTTTCGCAGCAATTTGGTCCTCTCCATATGCCTGATATAAATTTGAGAGACTCTCACTGGCAGCACTCCTACAAACACTTAAACAAATTCCTTCTAGCGGCTCATGAATCGTAACCTTTTCTAGTTGACTACAGTCAGAAATCAACACAATTCCTTGATCGATAAGCTGTCCTGTTTGCCCAGTCTTACAGCAAAATGTAACTTTTCCACGAAGACAAAACAAAATTTCTGATACTCCCGAGGACAATTTTACTGGAATTTGTTTCTGATTTCTATTCTCTGGATTTTCCGCATTTAAGAGACAGGAATAGATACCTGGCATCGTCTGTACCCACGCATCACTAGTAAAATATTCCTTGAACATTGCTACCATCCTCTCCACTTTTTGTGATACTCGTCTATTATAACGCATCGGTTAGTCTAGACTAATCAGCTTCAGTGTAGCATCGTATAACCTTTCTGTCAAGCATTTGTCCTAGCTTCCTTGTCTTTCCACTTTCTTTTGCTATAGGGTTTTCTCGAGTAAGTGCCCAGACATATATTTTTTTAAATGTGTAGCTAAATCCTTATATTTATTCGATGTTAGCGTCAAATCTTCTTTACGAATTTCTTCTGCCGCGTTTGACGCATCTTTTAAAATCTTGGCATCTTGAAATACATCTCCAAGCTTGAAATTCATAAGTCCACTTTGTCGAATTCCAAAAAGGTCACCTGGACCTCGAAGGCGTAAATCTTCAGATGCAATAAAAAATCCATCATTGGATTTGTTTAAAATTTCTAACCGCTCTTTTGTCTCCTTTGCTTTTGCAGCACTCATAAAAATACAATACGACTGGTACTTTCCCCGCCCAACACGTCCTCGAAGCTGGTGCAATTGTGCTAACCCGAATCTTTCCGCATTTTCAATCAACATTACTGTAGCATTAGGAACATCGATTCCAACTTCAATTACGGTTGTAGAAACTAAAATCTGAATTTCATTTCTCCCAAAAGCTTCCATAAGCTCATCTTTTTCCTGCTGTTTCATCTTTCCATGAAGACATGCAATTTTGATAGATGTCGGGAAATATTCACGCAACATCTCTGTATAGTCTGTAACGTTTTCTACTTCTAAATGTTCACTTTCCTCTACCATAGAGCAAATAACATAACATTGCCTTCCTTGTTTTATTTGACTTTCCATAAACTTATACGCAGTATTTCGGTATCCAGTATCCACAACACAATTTTTGATCGGCAATCTATTTTTTGGTAGTTCATCGATTATGGAAATATCCAGATCTCCATAGAGAATAATTCCTAAAGTTCGCGGAATTGGTGTTGCACTCATCACCAAAATATGCGGCATACTTCCTTTTCCAGCAAGTGATTCTCTTTGATGAACCCCAAATCTATGCTGTTCATCTGTAATGACAAGAGCAAGATTTCTATAAAGAACCTTTTCTTGTATTAATGCATGGGTTCCGATAATTAGATCTACAGAACCTGTTTGAATCTGGCTGTAACACTCTCTTTTTTCCTTTGCTGTCATAGAACCTGTCAGAAGTTGAGCCTTAAGTGGTAACTGATAGCTACTTAATAATTTTGTTATTGTTTCAAAATGCTGACGTGCAAGCACTTCTGTGGGTGCCATTAGGGCGCTTTGATATCCATTCAAAGATGCATATAACATTGCCAAAAATGCAACCATAGTTTTTCCAGAACCAACATCTCCTTGTACCAACCGCGACATCATATGCTCGCTTGACATATCTGTTTGAATCTCATTCCACACCTTTTTTTGGGCACCAGTCAATTCATACGGCAATTTTTTTATAAATTCCCCAATAAGAGGTTGTTCTTTAAAAACAAACTGGTTTTTGTAGGTTTCTTCTTTCTCTTTTTGCATACGCAATGACAGTACAAAAATTAAAAACTCCTCAAACACAAGTCGATGTCTTGCCTGGATAAAACTTTCTTTGTTTTCCGGAAAGTGAATAGTTCTTCTAGACTTTTCATATCCCTCTAATTTGTATTTTTCTAGAAATTCTTCTGGCAAAAATTCTTGATCTTCCTTAATAAATTCCATTGCCTGAACCATAACTTTTTTTACCAGATTGTTTGTAAGTCCTGTAGTTAATGGGTAAACAGGTTGAAGCGTTCCTTTCTTTTCTGCATAGGTATGGGCCGGATAAAAAATTTCAGGTTGCTCCATTACCATGCCATTTCTTTTCCGTGTAACTTTTCCTCTCAGGGTTAGCATTCCCCCTTTGGAGAGCGTTGTTCTAAGAAACGGCATCCTATACCAAACCACTTTCAAAGTTCCACTTATGTCTTTTAACAACAGGCTTGTAATTTGCATATTTTTACTACCGCCAACTTGGATTCGACCAAAAACAGTACCTGTTACTGTTACAACTTTCCCCTCTTCTATTTCAGATATCAAAATGGCATCCTCATATACATCATATGTTCTTGGGTAATAGTCTAAAAGATCACTGACTGTAGACACTCCAACTTTAAGAAACAACGATGCGGTCTTATCTCCGACTCCTTTTAGCGTATTGATTTTTGATCCTTCATACATAAACGCCTCTCCTTTATTGATCAAATGATAGAAAAAGGTCAGTTACCTACTCGAGGAAACTGACCGAATACATATAGTGTACTTTTATTCTACTGATAATACATAATAGTAAATTGGCTGTCCACCAAAGTGAGCATCAATATCAATCTCTGGATAAAGTTCTCCTATCTCTTCTACAAAACGCTCTGCATCTTCCTTAGAAACATCTTGACCATAATATAAACTAATTAATTCTGAATCATCTGAAACTAACTGTGAAAGCATCTCTTTCGTTGTCTCGTCAATGGAACTTCCCACCGCAAGAATTCCTTCATCACCAATTCCCATGATGTCACCTTCATGGATTTCTTTGTTGTCAATGTGTGTATCACGAACCGCATATGTTACTTGACCAGTCTTCACATTCTTGATTTCTTCCAGCATTGTTTCAACATTGGTATCTACATCTGCCTCTGGCATATAGTTAATAATCGCTGTAATTCCCTGTGGAACTGTCTTAGTAGGAATTACAACAATATCTTTGTCTTCTGTTAACATCTGTGCCTGATTTGCAGCCAAGATAATATTTTTGTTGTTTGGGAAAATAAATACATGATCTGCATTTACTTCATCAATCGCTGTCAGCATATCTTCTGTACTCGGATTCATAGTCTGGCCACCTTCAATTATGTAGTCGACGCCTAACTCACGGAAGATCTCATTCATTCCATCTCCGATTGAAACTGCAATAAAGCCTACTGATTTTCTTTGTGCTTTTTTCTTTTCAGCATCTTTTTTAGCTGCCTGCTCTTTTTCAGCCTCTTTAAATAAACGCTCTTGATGTTCCTCGCGCATATTATCAATTTTTATTCTAGAAAGCTGTCCAAATGTAAGCGCTTTTTGAATTGCAAGTCCCGGATCATTGGTATGAACATGTATCTTCACTACATCATCATCTGCTACACAGACAATAGAATCACCTATGGACTCAAGAAAAGCTTTTACCTCTGTTTCTTGTTCTTCTGTAAATTCCTTCTCTAACATAATGATAAATTCCGTACAATATCCAAACTTAATATCAACTTCCGCCTGTGCCCCAGGTTTTACCATTGATGTTCCGGCGCTTGACTCAATTGCACTGTAATCTACTTCTTTGCCAAGAAACGCATCATACGCCCCGTTTAAAACTTCTAGCAACCCTTGTCCACCAGAATCTACTACCCCTGCTTCTTTTAATACAGGTAGCATTTCTGGAGTTTTTGATAACACTTCTTTAGCATATGCAATCACTTCAGGGATAAAAATTTCCAAATCATCGGTCTGATCTGCCATTTCTGCTGCTTTCTCTGCTATCCCTTTTGCAACAGTAAGAATCGTCCCCTCTTTTGGTTTCATAACAGCTTTATATGCAGTAGAACGTGCGTGTTCACATGCATCCGCAAGAATTTGCACATCTAGTTCTTTATGCTCACGAATCTCTTTTGTAAATCCTCGAAGTAACTGGGAAAGGATAACTCCTGAGTTTCCTCTTGCTCCTCTTAAAGAACCTGAAGAGATTGCTTTGGCAATTTCAAGCATATTCGGATTTTCAAGGTTGCTTACTTCTTTTGCTGCTGAAAGAATTGTAAACGTCATATTTGTACCTGTATCACCATCTGGAACCGGAAACACATTTAATTCATTTATAAACTCTTTCTTTGCTTCTAAGTTCGCTGCACCAGCTAAAAACATTTTTGTAAACAACTCTGTAGTAATGGTCTTAATCGCCACGACAAGTTTCCTCCTTAATCAATCACTCTTACACCTTCAACGAAGATGTTGATTTTTTCGACTTTCATGCCAGTAAATTCTTCTACCTTATATTTTACATTGTTCATAAGGTTATCAGACACGGAAAGAATATTCACCCCATATGCAACAATCACATGGAAATCTAGTGTTAACGCATTGTCCTCTGAAATCTCCACTTGTATGCCACGTGTGAGACTTTCTTTTTTCAAAAGATGAACCAGTCCATCTTTCATATTTACTGCAGCCATTCCAACAATTCCAAAACATTCTACCGCTACAGATCCAGCATACTTTGCAATCACATCTGGATTCACGGTAATAATTCCAAAATCAGTACTCACGCTACCTTTCATGCTATACTACCTCCGTTTTTATTCTATCAATATTCGCAGATTTTACTCTATCCGCTCAATCTACATTTTCGTCACATTCGCCATCCTTTCTATGGATAGTCATACTGAACGCACCTATTATACTCTTTTTTTTAATATTTTACAATATAGATTCGTAAAGAGCTACCAAAACGTCCACAATTTGCTCTTCGGACAAGTCGCCACTGTTGATTGTTAAATCATACTGAGACATATCTTCCCACTTTTTATCTGTAAAATAATTGTAGTAGTATCGTCTTTGCTTATCCATTTTCTTGATTAACAATGCAGCTTCTTTTTGATCAATTTCAACCCTTTGCATAACATTTTCAAGACGTTTCTCCATTGGTGCATGCACAAATACTCTTTTGCAATTATTAAAATCTCTTAATATATCATTTGCGCATCTTCCAACAATAATGCAATCTTCTTTTTGAGCAAGAGAACGAATCACATCAACCTGAGTATAAAATAATACGTCGTTCATCGGTTCAAATCGGAACTGTTTTTGCATCTGTACTTCATCTTCGACTGGATACCTCCACGGATTTGATCTTTTTTCGTCAACTTTTAAAAGTTCTTCATATGTAATGTTTTTTTTCTGTGCTGCGATATGGATCAATTCTTTATCATAGCAATGAATTCCAAGTTTTTTTGCTAACATATCTGCAATCTTGCGTCCGTTACTACCATACTGTCTTCCTATAGTGATTACACGGTTCTTCATAATATACCTCGCTTTCTCTTAAAACGACTACCATTATTAATAATTATTTAGCTTAATTTTATCATGATTTTGCAATAATGTGAATAAAACCATTGATTTTTTCAGAAAAATCTTTTACAATTGATATGAATTAATTTTAAAAAAGGCTTGCAATAGCGTTATCTTTCTGTTAGAATGATAGTGTTGTGAGTCTGTAAAGACTATTTCAGATTGTTAGGAGGTGCAATGATGGCTAAATGTGCTATTTGCGGAAAGGGTGCTCACTTCGGAAACAATGTAAGTCACTCTCATAGAAAAACACCAAAAATGTGGAAATCAAACGTAAAATCCGTTAAAGTTAAAACTGGTAACGGTGCTAAGAAAATGTACGTATGTACATCTTGCTTAAAATCAGGTTGCGTTGAACGTGCATAATAAAACATTTTAAGGACACGGAAAGTACCCACGGATTTGTGAGTACTTTTTTTCTGTCCTTTTTTAATTTCCCGTAAATCATCTCTTAGCAACTAAAAAGCTTATATCCTAAAAGCAGGCATATGATACTTACACATATACCTGCACATTTCGGAAGAAAATACATCAATATCATACCAAGAGCAAACCAAATAAGGGCAAACCCTATCACTCTTTTCAAATCGACCCTCTCCGAAACTTTCTTTATTATACTATATGCAAAAAAATACAAATCATGCTCTATTCTTCAGAACTCAAAATATCCATTACGTCTTCTTCTGTCACCCTATCTTCCTTTTTCGTAGTAAAACGATCCACCATGTCTGGAACTAGATCAAGAATCTTTGTTACGGTATCTTGATTTTTAATATTCACAAGTCTGGTCACTCCATCCTTAATAACTAATACCGCACTTGGAGAAATTTTCCCACCAAGTCCACCTGTCCCACGTCCTTTTTTGTCATCTGAGAGGTAACCTGCTCCCATACCAAAAGATACATCAACTAGAGGAAGAATGATAATATCATCTATATGAATGGCGTCTCCTACCACTGTCTTCGATGAAATCACATTGTCCATCCCTTGAAATAATGCATCTACCGTATTTTTAAAATTGCTTCCTTCTGCCATCATTTTTGTCCTCCAATCACATTCTATTTATTAATTTTTTTATATGTCTACAGGTAATACGTACTTCTTTGTTAAGAAACAGTCTGGTCAACATGTACAGGAAAAAAACACTCCGAATCTTCCCTACAACACAAACATCTGCATTGATTTTTTTTTCGTTAAAATCTGGTATAATTTGAATTTGATCTCCTACAAAGGGATATATCATACTAATCAGTGCAAGGATTTGACCTGTAAACGCCGGATCCTCTGTTCCATACTCTACAATTCCTGAAACTTTCTTTGGTCTCGTTTTGCGAAGCAAGCTTTTTACTTGTAAAAGGCACAGATTCCATGCATTTTTGTGAACTTCACTTTTTAGAAACCGTTGTAAATATTCTTTTTTCTTTTGTAATGTATTCATAGTAGCACAGATCTTCCGAAATGTGTATTGGATTTTATCAAAAATCCTCTGTACTTTATTTGTGGAATTTTTTTTGGGGTCCCTCTTTTCTTCCTTCTCCTTTTTTTCTTTCTCTTCTTTGCGTTCTTGATTGCCGCCTTCCTCTTCTCTTTGTATAGAAGATGGATTCTCCTTAAGATCTGCTTCTATCAATGATTCTCTTTTTTTTATATTGGTGGATCCTTTTTCTTCTTTCTGTTCCTGAGATTTGCTTGCACTATCCGTTGGATATGACTTCCAGCCAATTTTTAATTGAAAGCTTACCCGCTCTTTCTCATACAAAACTTGTCCTCGGATCATCCGAAAAAGCCAATGAAATTTAACCTTAACAAAAACAGCTTTAAAGTCTTTTTTTATATTAAGATCACATTGATAACGTACAGGTTCGAAAAGAAAGATCCCTACAATCAAGATGACCATTCCCAATATCACAAGCAAAATCCAACCTACTATTTTAAGAATACACAGTAATATATGTAACATACCTGTTACCTTCTTTCTTTTTCGAATTCTTCCTGCTTTGATTCAATATACTCTCGAATATTTGTATCTTTCGTTTCCATGTAAACTTTTTCAACAATCTCTTGTGTTATATAAAGTGCATCCTCGTATCCATTTGCAACTCCCACAACAAAAAGCGGCATCTTTTGAAACGCACGTTGCTTAAGAAGCATAGACGAATAAAATTCTAAATGATTTTGACTTCCTGACGGTAAAGCTATCACATATACCTGTGGTTGCACTCTATTGTTTCGTAATTTTCTTATAATTTTCTCTTTTTGGGTTTGAAAATCTTCACTAATATACAAATTACAATAAAATTTTATTTGCATGAATCTCTTCCTTCTGATTATTTACCATTCGTTATAATAGGCATCTAGAACCTGTCTTGCAATTGGAACTGCATTGGTACTTAAATCACCATCATTTCCTTCAATCACAACGCTAATTACTAATTCTGGATTATCTACATTTGTAAATCCAATAAACCAAGAATGACTTTTGTTTTCATCTGTCAGACTATATTCCGCAGTTCCTGTTTTTCCAGCTACTGAATAAGATAATCCCTGAAGTGCCGTAGCGGTAATTCCTTCCTCCACAACAGATTGCATATAGGACTTTAGCTGTGTAGATTCTTGCACCGTCATAAGTTTTTTATAACTTTTCGGCACATTTTTGCGAATCTGAGCCCCTTTATGGTTGGTGACTTTTTCCACAAGATAAGGCTCCATCAAAACACCACCATTTGCAATTGCCGAAGTAATCAATGCCATATGGTATGGACTTGTCATGGTTTTTCCCTGTCCCATAGCTGTCATCATCATCTCTGCTGTTCCGCTTTCTTTCGTAATTTGGAACAGACTTTTGCTGTAATCAAAAAGACATGGTAATTTTTTGTTGAAAAGTAAACTCTCCAAAGTTTGTCGATATGCTGTCTTATCCAACATTAATCCGATATTGGCAAAGGAAGCATTACAAGAATTTGCAAGAGAGGAGCGAAGATCTTCCTGCCCATGCACATTCCCATTAAAACATGGAATTGTTGTTCCATCTTTTTCAATTTGACCACTACATTCGTAGCTGTAACTTTCGTAGTTACTGTATTCTCGCATAAACTCCAATGCGGTAATTACTTTGAATGTAGATCCTGGAGCATACGACCCTTGTGTAGTTCTATTTAAAAGTGGACTCCCACTATCTTCTGCATTTAAATAATCCCAACTTTCCTCAACGGTATTTGGATCAAATGTTGGTCCGGAAACCATAGCTAATATTTTCCCTGTGCTTGCTTCCATAACGACAATCCCACCTTTGTTGTTTCCAAGGGCATTGTATGCTGCCTGCTGCAGATTTGCATCCAAAGTAGTTACCACCGTATCGCCCATATTTTTCTTCCCTTTAAAATCATTGACTATTTTTTCTAAAAAGAAGGAGTTTGAAGTCAGTAATTCAAAATTTTCAACAGATTCCAATCCACTTTTTCCGATATTCGGATTGCTATATCCAACCACATGAGCAAAAGCTGACCCATATGGGTAATTTCTAATTTCTGTTCCATCTTCTAAAACTTGCGTTTCTGCAAGCACGTTTCCCGTTCGATCCGTAATGGTTCCTCTGATAATTCTATCAGCAAACGCATCTTGCCTTTGATTATATGGACTGTTTACAATGGTTTTCGCACGTACAATATTAAAATATACAATGTAACACATCAACGCCAAAAACAATACAACAAATGCATAGGTCACTCTAGCGAATTCTTTGTTTCGGAATCTCTTCGAACGTTGTCTTTTCTCTGCGCTGTGGCCTTTTTTGATTTTTCTTCTTGGAATATCCACTTCTACGAAGTTGTCTCTCTCTTCTCTTCTCAATATTCTCTTCCTCGTCTTCTCTTACAATATAAAGTCCTTGTATGATACCAAACATGATCATTACGCTTAAGATGGAACTACCACCATAACTTACAAGCGGAAGTGTAACTCCTGTAGATGGAATAAACTTTGTTACACCACCAATTGTTAAAAAAACTTGAAAAATATAGCATGTTCCAAGTCCCAGTGCAATCAATTTGTAGAATTGATTGCGAAGCGCCATTGCAATATTAAGAAACATTACATAGCAACTGACACATACCAAAATCAGGCAAAGAGCAAAAATCAGTCCCAATTCCTCTGAAATCGCTGAAAATATAAAATCTGATTCTGCCACCGGAATGCTGTCTGGAAGTCCTTGATAAAGTCCCATTCCGAACCATCCACCTGTTCCAATTGCAAACAAAGACTGAGCCACCTGATATCCCCCCGAGTCATAAGCGGAAAACGGATCTCTCCAAGCCGCGACACGAATTTTGATATGTGCAAACAGGTGATACCCCACGACAGATGCCAGTCCACCTGCACCAATCCCCGCAAGTGCATAAAATGGATTTCTAGTTGCCACATAGAGCATTACCAAATATACAACAAAAAAGATTAACGCTGCTCCAAGATCAGTTGACAATACAAGTACTAATACATGTCCAGCTGCAATAGCCGTTGTAATTGCTATATTTTTGAATCCAGTATCTTTACTCAAACTAGATGCCACATAAAACACAAACAATATTTTCACAAACTCCGATGGCTGAATCGTAATTCCAATTCCCGGAATCGCAAATCCAAGTTTTGCACCTCCTGAGTATCTGGCAAATACCGCTACAAGAAGCAGTGATACAATTCCAATCCCCGCATAGAGCATAGTCCAATTTTGAACCCCTTTTATCTTTCGGATCAAAATAGGAACTACAAGCCCAACACATGTTCCTGCAACCGCAAACACAAATTGCTTTATAGCCATAGAGAACTCTAGTCTTGCTATCATAATAAGTCCGATGCTAAGTAGCATACACATATTATTTACGATCAATCGTGATACTTTTGGATAAAGTACACGATATAAAATGATCACCAGCATAAAAAACAAAACTTGTACAAAATAAAATACAACGATTTTTTTCTCATGGACTTTCAAATAAATCACAAAATATGCTATGAAATGAATCAAAAACATCAAGATATTCTGTCGAAGCAATACCCACTTTTTCTCCTCTTCACTTTCCTTTGCAAATACGGAAAAACAAGAAAATGTATAAATCCCCATCAATATAATGATGAGATACTTCGATAATTCAACTACTATATTAACCATTTTTCACCTACTTACTACGAAATTCCCCTATCAAAGTGTCCGTGATGAAATGGAAATCGGAGTTTTTCTAAAGGATGATTCTCTAGAATAACATGCTCACAAGCGCGCAAGATATTTTTCACTTCTGATGCCGATTCTATTGTAAACTGACACCTGAAACTAACTGGGGAAATTTCTTTTAATTGTTGTTTTAAATCTCCAAGCCACATAGCTTCCGAATCATAAATAATATTATAACAGAAATTACAGAAATTTTTAACAGGAAGTTCTTTTTTAAATCGATCTTTCATCCACAATGTTCCTGAAGTCTTCAAACAACCTTCCGACGTTTTTTGTATACACTGAGCAGAAATCATAAGTGGGATTCTTCCATATAAAATGAGTTCCGCTTCTTTCACTCCAAGTTTTACCAATTCTTTTTTATTTAATTCCAACGGAACGGTAAAGTTAGATACCCCTATTTTTTTCCAAAACATTTTCGCATTTTGATTAAAAACATAAAGATTATAATCTGGAAAGATTGTTTGCTGATAATTTTTCTCTTTTAGAAACTGAACACTTTCATAATTTCTAACAAGCACTCCATCGAATTTTAACTCTAAAAACTTCTGATAATTTTTCTCATAGTAACACACCGCATCTTCTCTAAAGATATGTGGCATAGCCAAGAAAACTTCTTTTCCTTTTTGGTGACATTTCATGCAATTTTTTCGGATATCTAAGTCATTTAATACATCCTTTGCACAATTTCCATCTACATACACACGTGATACTGCACTGTTAGATACAACACTGGAAAATTGTTCTTTTGTTTCAACCAATGCTGTCAAAGTAATCTGCTTTAAGTCTGCATCCAAATGTTCCATCTGCTTTTCTGTTTCCTGACTGTTTTCTATCCTTCGGTAAGAAGAACATATTTTCTCTTCCAATTGTTCCATTGCCATTCTTCGAAGTTCATTGAGTTTCTGCATTGGTAGAAAAATATTTCCTTCTACAACAATCTCAAGACTTTTAAATGTAAATTCGGCATTTCCCGTTTTATTTAATTGTTTTGATAAACGTTCCGAATCCAATGGCTGATTCTTCGCTTCTTCGATAGGCTCTTTTGTGCACACTGTAACAGATTGATCCTGATACTTCAAGGTAAGTGAAGCCGGTTTTCCTACGGAAGCTTGAAATAATCCAGTAATAGGCTCTTGGAGCAATCCCATTCCATATTTTTCCCGAATCTCACTTAAAAGTTCTTGATTTCGTATTCTATGGAGAGTCGTTCCTTTTGTATACATGTATCCGCGAGGCACAAGAATCTTGGCTGTCTGTCCTTTTGTGTACTCTTTTCCAAACGTATAGTTTTCTTTTCCATCCGAACTCTCTTTTTTTCTTGCAAGTTCTAGAATATCTCCCTTATGAATCTCAGTAAGTACCGTAGCTGTAACCTCTCTTCCGCTTTGAGAAATTACTTTCACAGCAGGTACTCCTGCATGGTTTGGACGATTTAATGATAGCATCTCTTTTCCATTTTGCTGATGGTAATATCCTTTGCTAAACCCTCCACGATTGTATACATCCATTAACATCTCGATATCCTTGGCAGAAACCTTATAGCCCTCTCTCCCTCTTTCTAAATAGAGATCCGTGTACTTTCGATACATAGATGTAACCGCAGCCACATACTCTGGCTTTTTCATTCGTCCTTCAATTTTAAAAGATGTGATTCCCGCTTCAATCATTTCTGGAATATACTCCAAAGTGCATATATCTTTTGGGCTCATAAAGTAGGCTTTTTTGCTTCCTACCGTGTAAGGCAGTCTACATGGCTGTGCACATTGTCCTCTATTTCCACTTCTTCCTCCAATGAGACTGCTCAAGAGACACTGTCCAGAATAACAATAACAAAGTGCACCATGCACAAAACATTCAATTTCCAAATTTGTCTCTCTGGATATGGCGGAAATTTCTTTCAAACTAAGTTCTCTTGCTGGAACAACCCTTTCTACACCTTGCTCTTCTAAAAATTGTGCGCCTTTTAAATTTGTGATCGTCATCTGTGTACTGGCATGAATATCCATTTGAGGGAAATTTTTTCTCACAAAATCAAGCACTCCCACATCTTGCACTATTACTGCATCCAATCCTTGCTGGTATAATGGAAGAAGATACGCATATAAGCGATCCATTTCATGATCCTTTAGAAGTGTATTCACTGTAAGATAAAATTTTCTTCCATGAAGGTGTGCATAATCAATTGTTTCTAATAACTTTTCTATTGTGAAATTGTCCGCAAATGCACGCGCGCCAAAACAAGGACCTCCCGCATACACTGCATCTGCACCAGCACGCATGGCTGCCATAAAACTATCATAAGATCCTGCTGGCGCCAAAATTTCTATATTTCTATGATTTGTTTTTTCTATATCCAAAACACTCCTCCACTTATTCTAAAATGAAATAAGCTGTCTTTTGACAGCCTAATTTCATTTTCTTCGATTTTTCATTTCTGTTTCTAGTTTAACAATCTGCATTTGAAGATTATTGTTATCTTCTTTCATTTTTGCAAGTTCTTTCTCTGCATTTTCAAGTTTGATCTGAACCGTAATCAACTCGTGTTTCAAATCGTACATCTCTTTATCTTTTAATTCAATATCATTCTCAAGAGAATCTCCCTGTTTTTTTGCCTTAAAGTAATCATCTGCGATATTCAAGGCAAGGAGCACATTCCGTGTATCAGCACTTTGTTTTCTGTATCCTTCACTGTTGGTACACTCTGTGATCTTGTGATTCAAATAAGAGGATACTTTCTGAAGATACTCTTCCCCTTCAAAACCACTTAATGTATAAACTTTTCCTCCGATCAGTACTTCTGTAAAATGTTTTGCTGAACTCATGACACCCTCCTTGCGTTTCTTATGTGTTATTATAAACTAATTGGAAAGAAAAACCAACTATTTTTATATTTTATTTGGCATTATTTCTTTTCATCTTCTATTATATAAGGAATTCCAAGGTGTCGATAAGCAAGTTCCGTGACCACTCTTCCTCTTGGAGTTCTTTGAATAAAGCCTGTTTTTAGAAGGTACGGCTCATATACATCTTCCAATGTTCCTGAATCTTCTGCAATCGTAGCTGAAAGTGTATCCAGTCCTACAGGTCCCCCTTTAAATTTTTCAATCATTGTAAGTAATATATTTCGATCAATATGATCTAACCCGTATTTATCAACATCTAAAAGATCCAATGCATATTGTGCTACTGCTTCTGTGATCACACCATCGTATTTAACTTGTGCAAAATCTCTCACACGCTTTAAAAGTCTGTTTGCAAGACGAGGTGTTCCCCTTGAACGTTTCGCAAGTTCTAACGCTCCATTTTCATCAATCTCTACTCCTAGCATACCTGCTGATCTTATAATAATTGTCTGAAGTTCCTTTTCTGTATAAAATTCCAGATGATTCACAACTCCAAACCGATCTCTTAATGGAGCGGTTAGCATTCCGGCTCGTGTAGTAGCACCAACCAAAGTAAATTTAGGCAAATCCAAACGAATAGAGCGTGCAGTGGCACCCTTACCAATCATGATATCTATTGCATAATCTTCCATAGCTGGATAAAGCACCTCTTCTACCTGTCTATTTAATCGATGAATTTCATCCACAAACAGCACGTCATTTTCTTGAAGGTTATTTAGAATCGCCGCCATCTCTCCTGGTTTTTCAATGGCAGGACCTGATGTAATCTTCAAATGTACCCCCATTTCGTTTGCAATAATTCCGGCCAACGTCGTTTTCCCAAGTCCTGGTGGGCCGTAAAACAGCACATGATCTAAAGCTTCTTTTCGATCTTTGGCTGCTTTAATATAGATTTTTAACGTTTCTTTTGTCTTTTCCTGTCCAATGTAGTCTTTTAACATTTGAGGACGAAGACTACTTTCTATTTTAACATCTTCCTCTAAATTCTCTGTCGTTATAATTCGCTTTCCCATTAATTTCCTCTAACATATGAAACTCATTTTATTTCTCACATCATTCTTTTTAATGCTTCTTTTAATATATCCTCTGCGGTTGGATTTTCAAGTGCAACCGCTTTTACTGCGCGAAGACTTTCTGCATTCCCGTATCCCAGTGCAATAAGAGCCTGAACAGCTTCTGTATGCGCATCATCCGTCATCGCAGAAACTTGAGCGGAAGCTGTTCCTTCTGTATGATTTAATACTTCTTCAATATCAAGTTTATCTTTTAATTCTATAATCAATTTTTCTGCTGTCTTTTTTCCAATGCCTGGTGCTTTACAAATAGCTTTTACATCCCCCGATAAAACAGAAAGCCGAAGTTCATCCACAGATAATTTGGAAAGAATTCCTAAGCCACCTTTGGGTCCAATTCCATTTACTGTGATTAGAAGTTTAAAAAAATCCAATTCTTCTTTTGTGAGAAATCCAAATAATTGCACCGCGTCTTCTCTTACGTTCATATAAGTATGAAGCTTTATCTTACTTCCAATTGGCGGAAGCAAATCAAAAGATCGACTAGACATAAAAATCCCATATCCAATTCCATACACTTCTACAACCACTTTCTCTTTCTCTACCGCAATCAGCTCCCCATATAAATACGAAATCATTTACTTATTCCTTTCTTCCCTTATTCGATGATTGGCATCTTCCTTAATCTTTTTAGTATCTCTACAGACACTACGCCAATCAAAGCGCCTGTAAGCATCCCTGCGACCATAAGCATCGGGAAATAAAATCCAACTTTATAGGACTCAACAACTAGCATCGCCACAAATAATTGTCCCAAATTGTGTGACACTCCCCCTGATATACTGACCCCAATGATACTGAAGCTTTTTTTCTTTTTGAAAAAATTCATAACCAGTAAACTCAATATTCCACCTGAAAGACTATAAATAATAGCAAACATATTTCCAAACAGAAAACCAGACAGTAGAATTCTTGAAATACTAATGAAAAACGCTGCTTTTAAACTATGGGTATACAAAACAATTACGATAATAAGGTTTGCAAGTCCAAGCTTCATTCCCGGTACTCCAAAATGAATGGGAATAAGCATTTCTACATAGCTAAGTATTAAAGACAAGGCTGTCATCATACCAAAATAAGACACTTTACTTTTCAATTTTTCACCTCTATCTCTGTCAATCAATCTGAAACTGCATCAAGCTCTTGGGAATCCTCATTTTCAATCGTAACAATCAATTTGTGTGGAAGACATATGATACTTTCTCCTGCTTTTGAAATTGGTTTGTGATGTACACAGATCTGATCTTTGCAATCCGCATCAAGCATCTGCACTTGTCCATCTTTTATACGCAGTGTATTTTTCCCTTCGATATCGATTGTTGTATCTTTTTTCAATAAATATGTACCATAAGTCTGCCCATCTATTGTAATCACAACTTTCGCATTCTCATCTGTATTGACAAAAACGTAAAATAACGATGCAACTCCTGCTATAAGAAGCAAACATCCAATTAAGATTATATCATTCTTTTTCATGCGATCCTCCAAGGATTATCATAACACACCGTTATTCCCTTTGCAACCATACGTTCGATTTCCCATCTTCCTACTTCGTCTGCAGAGTGTATTTTGGTTAGAAAACATTTCTTTTTAAGAAAGCTCACCCAAGAGAATTCTGTATCTAGACACTCTCTTAGGTGAGCTTTGCTTTTCATGTATTCTATGTTATTACACGGGAATTTTCCTCGGAATAATCACCTTTCTTGGGCATTTTTCTGCACACACTCCACAGTTTGTACATTTAGAAGCATCTATGTGTGCAAGGAAATTAGTCACTGTGATAGCCCCTGATTCACAACTTCGTTCGCAAAGTTTACATCCAATACATCCTACAAGGCAAACGTCCATCAAAGCTTTTCCTTTGTCATTGGAATTGCACTGCACCATTGTCTGCTGTTCATATGGAATAAGCTCGATTAAATGTTTTGGACAGACTGCAACACACTTACCACAAGCTTTACACGCTTCTTTATCAACCACAGCCACTCCATCTACGATATGAATTGCGTCAAATGGACATGCTTCAACACAAGTACCATATCCAAGACATCCATAGGAACATCCTTTCGGTCCGTTGTCCTGCATCATATTAACCATGGTACAATCTTGGATTCCCGTATATTCGTATTGTTGTTGTGCTTTTTCACATGTTCCTGCGCATTTTACAAAAGCGGTCATACGCATTTGTTCTTCCACGGACTGCCCCATGATTGCAGCAATTTTTTCCGCAACCGGCTTTCCTCCTACCGGACATCCTCCTGCTGGAGCATCTCCTTTGACGATAGCAGATGCAAGTCCAGAACATCCGGCATATCCGCATCCACCACAGTTGTTACCCGGCAATTCATTTAAAATCGCCTCTTCTCTTTCATCTATTTCTACTGCCAGCTTTTTCCCAGATACTCCAAGAAATATCCCAATGAACAATCCTGTTCCTCCAACAATGGCAGCAGCGATTATGATTCCTGTTAACATCAATTTGCCCTCCTATATTAAACCTGAAAATCCAAAAAAAGCAATTGCCATAAGTCCTGCTGTCACAAGCACAATAGGTGTCCCTTTAAAAGATGGGGCAATATCGTTATATTCGATTTTCTCACGAATTCCTGCCATCAGCACTATTGATACCAGAAATCCAACAGCGGTTGCTAATCCATTTACTACACTTTCAAGAATCGTATAGGACTTTTGTACATTCGTAAGTGCAACTCCTAAAACCGCACAGTTTGTTGTAATCAAAGGAAGATACACCCCTAAAGCATCATAAAGCGGTGGCATAGCTTTCTTTAAAAACATTTCAACAAATTGAACAAGCGCAGCAATGACAAGAATAAATACTATCGTCTGCAAATATTCAAATCCTGTTTTCACTAATATGAATTTGTAAATTAATCCTGTTACAAATGAGGATATTGTTATAACAAAAACAACTGCGCCACCCATACCAGCCGCTGTTTTCACATTTTTAGAAACGCCTAGAAATGGGCAAATTCCAAGGAACTGACTTAGTACCACATTATTCACAAACGCAGAACCTACTGCGATCAACAATAATTCTTTCATGCTTTAATCCTCCTGTTCCTTACAACCCATTTTACTTCCACAAGATGCACAATTAAAACTACATCCTGATTCCTCTGGCTTTTGAACCTTGTTTTTCTTTCCTGCTTTTACTTTATTTTGCGCTGCGGTAAGCATTGCCAATACAAAGAATGCTCCTGGAGCAAGGATGAAAATAGATATTGGTTCATAAGATGTTGGAAGCACCGTGAAACCAAAGATTTTTCCAGCTCCTATCAGTTCTCGAACAATTCCAATAGATGTCAAACCAATTGTAAATCCTAGTCCCATTCCTATTCCATCAAACACAGACAGAAGCACTGGATTTTTCGATGCATAGCTTTCTGCTCGACCTAAAATAATACAATTTACTACAATCAATGGAATATAGATTCCAAGAGAGTCATATAGACTTGGGACAAATCCTTCCATTAAAAACTGTACCATTGTTACAAAAGAGGCTACTACAACAATAAATGCAGGCATTCTAACAGAATCCGGTATGATTTTTCTAAGCATAGAAATTAACATATTCGAAAGAATGAGTACCACTGTCGTAGAAAGTCCCATTCCAATTCCATTAATTGCTGATGTTGTAACTGCCAATGTTGGACACATTCCAAGCATCAATACAAAAGTTGGATTTTCTTTTATAAGGCCATTGTACAGTCTTTCTGTATACTTATTCATTCACTGCACCTCCTGTTAAATTTTGAAAATATACCAACGCTGCATTTACTGCATTTGTAACTGCATTTGTGGTAATGGTCGCCCCACTTAACGCGTCAATCATTCCCTCACCTGATTCTCCTGATTTTGTATATTGGAAATAGGAAACTTGCTGATCTTTAAACTGATCTTTAAACGCGTCTTCTGAAGCTTTCATTCCAAGTCCCGCGGTCTCTGCAATTTTTAACATTTCAATCCCTTTTACAGTACCATCCTGTTGAATTCCTACTGAAATAACAATATCACCACCATATCCTTCCTTAGATACAGCTGTAATAATATATCCACAGGAAGAACCTTCTTCATCTTTTGCAATTGCAACCTCTGATATTTCATTCTTTAATAATCCTGCTTCTTTTAACACTTGATTTGCGTAATTGGAATCAAAAGAATCATCACTCTCGTACAAAGAAGCCTCTGGCAATACTTTTTTGTAAGCTTCTTGCTTCGCATTTTCCTGTGCAACTTCAATTGGCCCTTTTGTGATTTCGTATACGAATCCCAAAAGCATTCCTGCAACCAATGTAATTGCAGTTAGAATTGCTGTGTTTTTCATAATTTTTTTCATACTCTTTCTCCTCCTTTCCCAAAAGGTTTTGGAAGAGTAATCTTTTCAATCAGTGGAACTAATAAGTTACTGATGATAATTGCGTAAGAAACGCCTTCTGCTGATCCTCCAAACAAACGGAATAATCCAGTTAATAATCCAAGACATATTCCATATAAAATTTGCCCTGTCTTTGTAATCGGTGAGGTAACATAATCAGTTGCCATAAACCACGCTCCAAGCATTAATCCCCCTCCACAAAGATGTGCTGTGATAAACTGTGGATCAAATCCATGTCCACCAAATATGCTAATAAAAATAACAAACGTAACAATATATGTACCCGGAATTCTAAGATCAATCACACCCATTAACAAAAGAAAACAAGCGCCTATGATAATCGCAAACATAGAGGTTTCACCGATTGTTCCTCTGATCGTACCTACCATCATATCAAAGGTATTGATTGTTTCACCTGCTTTAAGTTTGGCAAGGGGTGTAGCTCCTGTAATGCCGTCATAGACAAAGTATGTCATTCTTCCGGTAAACGAAATCAATAAAAAACATCTGGCAGCAAGCGCTGGATTCATAAAGTTTTGTCCAAGTCCACCAAATAACTGCTTTACAACTACAATTGCAAATACGGATCCCAGTGCTCCCATCCAAACTGGTAATGTCGGTGGAAGATTCAACGCCAACAAAAGTCCTGTAACCGCAGCACTTAAATCTCCAATAGTGATTGGTTTATGCATCAAACGCTCATAAAGATATTCCGAAAGAACAGCTGTAAAAGTTGTAACTAAAACAAGAATCCATGCATGTTCATTCCGAAAATTATAAATTCCAAAAATTGTTGCGGGCATTAGTCCAATCAAAACATATAGCATAATTTTATTTGTAGTAATCTTATCACGGACATGTGGTGATGAAGATATATTTAGTTTCTCATTCATTTATGTAGCTCCTCCTTTGTTATTTCTTTTTTTTGTTTGCAAGTGCAATCTTACGCATGGAACCAATCGCCTGTTTCAATTGGCGTTTTGCAGGGCAAACATAACTACAAGAACCACATTCTACACATTCAAGACCATTCATAGAAATAAATCTTTCCTCCTCATTTCTTTGCGCAAGATCGGCAAGTCTAGATGGTATAATTCTACTTGGACAGACCTCCACACATCTTCCGCAATTGATACAAGCAGACGGTGCATCTTTTTTTATTTCATCCTTCAAAAACGCCAAAACTCCTGAAGAGGTTTTTGTAACAGGCGCATCTAGTACAGGCATTGCAAATCCCATCATAGGACCCCCTGAAATAATTTTCTCTGGCCACTCTTTAAAACCACCTGCTTTTTCAATTAGTTCTCTATGATTTGTTCCCAACAATACCTTAAAATTAGCTGGATTTAAAACCGCATCTCCACTTACCGTCACAACACGTTCAAACAGTGGTTTTCCTTCGATTACTGCTTTGTGGATACTTTCAAATGTTTCCACATTATCTACAATACAACCTACATCTGCCGGAAGCATCGTCGAATTCAAAGAACGTTTTGTTAATGCATGGATGAGTTGACGTTCTGCTCCCTGTGGATATTTTGTCTGAAGCGCCATCACTTCCATGCGCGGTTCATCTTTTATTGCTTCTTTTAACTTTGCAACGCAATCCATTTTGTTATCTTCAACCCCAAAAATTGCTTTTGCATTTTTAAATAACGACAACACAATGCGCATACCACTTACAATTTCTTCTGTATGTTCCAGCATGCTTCGATAATCTGCAGTAAGGTATGGCTCGCACTCTGCACCATTTGCTATAATATATTCAATCTTGTCCGCATCTTTTGGCGACAATTTTACGTGAGTTGGGAAACCTGCACCTCCCATTCCTACAATACCAGCTTCTTGAATCTTCTTGATAACTTCTTCTCTGGAAAGTTCTTCAAAAGATTTTACTGGTGAATACACTACTTCTGTATAGGCGTGATCATTTTCCACAATAATGCATTCTGTCTTTACTCCTGTAGGACTGAACCGTTTCTCGATTCCTTTTACCGTCCCAGATACAGAAGCATATACAGGCGCCGAAACAAATCCAGCTGCATCAGCAATCTTTTGTCCTTTTAATACAGAATCTCCTTTTTTTACAATAGGAACCGCAGGCGCTCCGATATGTTGTGACAGAGGATAAACCAATTCATTTCCTGGAAGTAGTTCTTTGATTGGCTGATCTTTTGCAAGAGTTTTACCATCTTCTGGATGAATACCGCCTTTAAAAGTTAAAAGCCCCATAGTTATTCCACCTTTCTTTTATAAGACATTTTTTTAACAAGAATTATAACGTATAAAATGCTACAGCCCTTTCCTAGACTGTAGCATTTTTTATGAATTTGAAATCTATAATTTTTATTAAGCTTCTTCTGATTCTTCTTGAACTTCTGGTTCTAAAGCTTTCATACTTAAGCTGATTTTTCTGTCTTCTTCATTGAAATCAACAACTTTTGCTGTAATCTCCTGTCCGATAGAAAGTACATCAGACGGTTTCTCAACATGTGCTCTTGAAATCTGTGATACATGAAGTAACGCATCTACACCTGCTGCAAGTTCAACAAATGCTCCAAAATCTGTCATACGTGCAACTCTACCTGTAACTTCAGTTCCTACTGCATAATCCTCTGCCGCATTTGCCCATGGATTTGTCTCTGGGAACTTTAAGCTCAATGCAACTTTTGTATCGTTAATATCTTTTACAAGAACTGTAACAGTATCTCCTACATTAAATACCTTCTTAGGATTTTCAACTCTACCCCATGACATTTCTGAAATATGAAGAAGACCATCTACTCCGCCAAGATCGATAAACGCACCAAAATCTGTAACATTTTTTACAGTTCCTTCGATTCGATCACCAACCTTAAGTTTTGCAAACAATTCTTTTTGTTTTTCATTTCTCTCAGCAACAAGAAGTTGTCTTCTATCACCAATTACACGGTTTCTTCTAGGATTAAACTCGCTGATCACGAATTCAATTTCCTGACCTTCATATTTGCTTAAATCTCTTTCATAAGAATCAGATACAAGACTTGCTGGAATAAATACACGTGCTTCTTCTACGTTTACGCAAATTCCACCACCAAGGATCTGTGTCACTGTAGCTTTCAGAACTTCTTTGTTCTCGAATGCCTCTCTTAATCTTTCATTTCCTTTTTCTGCTGCAAGTCTCTTATATGTCAATAAAACTTGACCTTCTCCGTCATTTACCTTTAAAACTTTCACTGTCATAGTGTCTCCAGCTGATACTGCTGTAGTCAGATCTAATGTCTGATCATTTGTGTATTCATTCCTTGTAATGATACCATCTGCTTTATACCCGATGTTAAGAATGATCTGATCTGGTTTTACATCAATTACAGTACCTTCTACCACCTCTCCGTTATGAATTGTTTTAAATGACTCGTCTAACATTTGTTCAAAAGATAATTCTGACATTACTTTGGACCTCCTCAATTATATTGTTGGGCGTGGATGCCCCCGCTGTAATACCTACTGTTTCCACGGACCTTAATTGATTCAAATCCAAATCTTCAAGTGTCTGTATGTAGTACGTATCTTTACATGCTTTTTTGCAAATTTCAAATAACTTCTGGGTGTTGGAACTATGTTTGTCACCAATCACGATCATAGCATCCACCTTCTCCGCAATGGTACGTGCCTCACTTTGACGAACCTTTGTAGCATTGCAGATTGTATTTAAAACATTTATATCATAACTCTTTTTCGAAATGATTTCAACTAAATCTTGAAATTTGTTGTAATTAAATGTCGTCTGGGATACAATACAGATTTTTTTCTCTTTCTCTACTTCAAAATTCTCTGCATCCTGTGGTGTTTGGATCACTGTGACAGATTTTCCTGCCCAACCTTTAATTCCAATCACCTCTGGATGTTGTGGATTTCCAATGATTACTACGTGTTTTCCATCCTTACTTTCTTTTTGTACAATGTTGTGTATCTTCTTTACAAATGGACAGGTTGCATCCACAATATTTAAATTTTTTTCTTTCATTTTCTGGTAGATCCCTTCTTCTATTCCATGGGATCGTATAATAACTGTACCCTTTTCCAAAGCCTCTAACTCTTCTATTGTATTTAGGACTTTAACACCACGCATTTCCAAATCTTTTACCACTTCCGCATTGTGTATAATTGGTCCGTAAGTATAGATTGGCTTTTCATCTTGATTCTGTTTTGTCTGTTGGTACACTGTTTCCACTGCACGTTTTACGCCAAAGCAAAATCCTGCTGTCTTTGCCCGAATAATTTCCATTTTTTCCCTCTTTTTATTTTCTTCGATTTTCAATACAGTTCATAATTTCACTTACAACCTCTGAGATTGTCCTATCAGAACTATCGATTAGAATGGCATCCTCTGCCTGCTTTAACGGTGCTGTTTCTCTATTCATATCACGATAGTCTCTCTCTTCGATATCATGATATATTTCATCGTAGTCGCAGCGCTCTCCTTTTTCTGTGAGTTCATCAAATCTTCTTTTTGCCCGAGTCGATACGCTCGCCGTTAAATAGATTTTCACTTCCGCATTCGGCAAAATATTCGTTCCGATATCTCTTCCATCCATAATCACATCTTCCTGATCAGCCAAATTTCTCTGAAGCTCCAATAATTTTTCTCGAACCTTAGGAACCGTCGAGCTTTTAGAAGCCATATTTCCCACCTGTTCCTGTCGAATGAGTGCGGATACATCTTCTCCATTTAAAATAACTTTTTGTACGCCATTTTCATACTGTATACTTACAGATGCACTCTGACACGCTCTTTCAATCGCTGATAGATCTTCCCCGTCTAGTCCTTCTTCTATAAAATGAACAGCCAAAGCTCGGTACATCGCTCCTGTGTCCACATAAATAAATCCCGTCTTTTTTGCAACTAACTTTGCAATTGTGCTTTTTCCAGCTCCTGCTGGTCCATCGATTGCTACATTAAATCCCATATCTTTCCCCACCTTATCTTGATAATTTATTTGATGGCATTTCCCGCCATGTATGCGGTAGACCATGCAATTTGGAGGTTAAATCCTCCGGTAAGTGCATCCAAATCTAGCACCTCTCCTATGAAATAGAGATGATCTATGATTTTTGATTCCATAGTCCCTGGATCAATTTCTTTTACATTCACTCCACCTTTTGTGATGATCGCCTCTTTAAAACTCCGTAATCCAGTTAACGTAAGCCGAAAATCTTTTATAAGTCGAACAAAATGTTCTCGTTCTTCTCGGTTAATTTCGTTTATCTTTTTTTCAGGATCAATCCCACTTCGTTCAAGGATAACGGGCTTTAATTTAGCTGGGAACAATTTATCTATTCCATTTTTGAATTGTTTATTTCTATTATCATTAAAATCTCTAAGCACCCTTGCATCCAGTTGTTCAAAAGAAAGAGCTGGTTTTAAATCGATTGACAAGGTAAGGTTTTTCTTTAGAAGAAGATCTCCCACCTTACTGCTAGCGCTGATCATTAGAGGACCGCTTACGCCATAATGTGTAAAGAGCATTTCTCCAAACTCATTGTATATTACTTTTTTGTCATCCAAAATGCGAATGTTCACATTCCGAAGTGACAACCCTTGCAATTCCTGAACATAAGGCTCTTTTGCTTCCATTGGCACAAGAGCCGGACGAAGCTGTGTAACGTGGTGTCCGGATTCTTTTGCAAATCGATACCCATCTCCTGTTGAACCAGTGGAAGCGTAAGAAAGTCCTCCCGTGGCAACTATACAGCTATCTCCTTTTACGATTGTTTCGTCTTTTAACTGAACCCCCTCTACCTTCTGGTCTTTAACCAATACTTTTTCCACTTCTGTATTTAGAGAAATCGACACATGAAGTCTTTGCAGTTCACGATACAAAGCTTGAATCACATCGGAGGAATGATCCGATTGCGGAAACACCCGATCTCCACGCTCAATTTTCGTCTTTACCCCTAACTCTTCAAAAAACGTGATTACTTGCTCATTGGTAAAGCTATAAAATCCACTATATAGAAATTTCGGATTGGTAACAACAGCATTGAACAGCATTTCCATATCTGCAGCGTTTGTAATGTTACATCTTCCTTTGCCTGTAATAAAAAGTTTCTTACCAAGTTTTTCATTTTTTTCAAATATATGAACATCATGGCCATTTCTCGCAGCAAAAACACCTGCCATCATTCCTGCTGCTCCTCCGCCTATGATCAATACTTTACTCATACTTTTTCCCCTTCTCTTCTGTCAATTTTGTAGAAAATATGTCGTTCACTCGATTCAATTCGTCCCCACTATACACTTGGTATTCTCCCCATATATCCTCCAAAGTTTCTAATGTAGAAATCACTTCATTTTGACGCTTCATGCACAAAGCAACCACAAGCGCGTTGATCACACTCAGTGGAGCCACCAAAGAATCCACAATGGATACCATGTTACTCTTTGCAATTAAATTGCAAGAAGAATACAGTGTCATCGGTGAGTGAACGCTATCTGTCAACGTAATAACTTTTGCCTTTCGGCTGCTTGCAAACTCTAGAGCCTTCAGTGTACGTACAGAATATCTAGGAAAGCTGATTCCAATCATAACGTCCTCTTCTCCTATTCGAATCAACTGTTCAAATATTTCTGTCGATCCTGTCGTATTGATCAAGGTAACATGATCACAAATTAAATGCATATAAAAATTCAAAAACATCGCAAGTGGAGCACAACTTCTTATCCCTATGATATAAATATGTTTTGCATTTAAAATCGTATCAACCGCTTCATAGAATACATGCGGATCCACCTCTGCAAGAGTTGTTTTTATCTTTTCAATATCAGACTGTAATACGCTCTCTAATATTTGTGGTTGGGAAATTCTTCCGTGGGTCACTTCCATCCTTTGAATGGAACTTAGTTTATTGCGCACCACCTCTTCCAAGGCTTTTTGAAAACTTGGATACCCTTTATATCCAAGTTGGATAGCAAACCTTACCACAGTAGATTCACTAACTCCTACAATCTCCCCCAATTTTGATGCAGTCAAAAAAACAGCTTTGTCATAGTTTTGGCAAACATACTCTGCCAGCCTTTTTTGCCCTTTACTTAATTTACTATATTGTTCTTTCATTCTGGATAAAAGTTCTTCTGTATCGCTTCTTTGATTGATTGTTTTTTGTTCTGTCACGACAACTCCTTATATTTTCGGTTCACTTTTTTTATCTCGTCCATTATATCATAAATTTTCTTTATATAGTAAAAAAATCCGTTCTACAGTAATAATTTCTGTAGAACGGATTCATTGTCACATAGAAATGCGGCTTTTCCCCAGCCATTAGACTGGATAAGAACCATTTTCTGTATCTGCAGTTTTTGCATCTACTTTTGTTTGCTGTGCTTCTCTATATTTAAAGAAGTCTGTTGCAACCTGTGGGAATAAAGCATAAGTTAAAACATCCTCATCCTGTTGAATCCACTGTGCACACTCACTACGAAGTGTATCCAATTCATTTGGAATAAGATCCGCCGGACGACAAGTAATCACTTCTGCGTCACCAATAACTTTCTTTTTCACTTCTTCATTAAATGGTTTTGCAGTTGCGCCATATTTTCCAGATAATACATCTTTTGTTTCTTTTGTAGCCATCTTATAACGTTCTCCCATAAGAACATTAAATACAGCCTGTGTACCAACAATTTGAGAAGATGGTGTTACAAGAGGACACTCTCCTAGATCTTTACGTACTCTTGGAACCTCTTCTAGAACTTCGTAGAATTTATCCTCTGCTCCTTGTTCTTTCAGCTGAGATGTAAGGTTTGAAAGCATACCACCTGGAACTTGATATAAAAGTGTCTTAATATTAACACCCAAGTTCTTTGGATTCAAAAGTCCGCTGTCAAGTGCTTCATCTCTCATTGGTCTAAAGTAATCTGCAATCTCTGAAAGCAATGTTTGATCAAGACCTGTATCATATGGAGTTCCTTTAAATGTTTCTACCATAACCTCTGTTGCAGGCTGTGATGTTCCCATTGCAAATGGAGACATTGCAGTATCGATAATATCAGCACCTGCTTCTACTGATTTAAGGTATGTCATAGATGCAACACCTGAAGTATAATGTGTATGCATTTCGATTGGAATATTTACAGCTTCTTTTAAGGCTGTTACTAATTCTGTAGCCTGATATGGAAGAAGAAGACCCGCCATATCTTTTACACAGATAGAATTTGCACCCATGTCTTCAATACGTTTTGCAAGATCTGTCCAATACTCTAATGTATAAGCTTCTCCAAGTGTATAAGACATTGCCACTTGTGCATGTCCTTTTTCTTTATTTGCAGCTGTTACAGCTGTCTGAAGGTTACGGATATCATTCATACAGTCAAAGATACGAATAATATCAATACCATTTGCTACAGATTTCTGTACAAAATATTCTACAACATCATCTGCATATGGACGATATCCTAAAATATTTTGTCCACGGAATAACATTTGTAATTTTGTGTTTTTAAATCCATCACGGAATTTACGAAGTCTCTCCCATGGATCTTCGTGAAGAAAACGAAGAGATGCGTCGAAAGTAGCTCCTCCCCAACACTCAACTGCGTGATATCCAACTTTATCCATTTTCTCAATGATCGGAAGCATCTGCTCTGTTGTCATTCTTGTAGCAATCAGGGACTGATGTGCATCACGGAGAATTGTTTCTGTTATTTTAACTGGTTTTTTCTGAATTTCTGCCATTTATCTGCCCTCCAATATTTTTAAACGCCAAAGATAGCCATAAATGTTCCAGCTGCAACGGCTGTACCGATAACACCTGCTACGTTTGGTCCCATTGCGTGCATCAGCAAGAAGTTTGTAGGATCTGCTTCTGCTCCGACTTTCTGTGAAACTCTGGCAGCCATAGGAACTGCAGATACACCTGCTGATCCAATCAAAGGATTTACCTTTCCACCGGTCACCTTACACATCAACTTACCAAAAAGGACACCTGCTGCCGTTCCAAATGCAAATGCAATCAGTCCAAGAACAACAATCTTGATTGTGCTCATATTTAAGAAAGCTTCTGCACTTGTTGTAGCTCCTACCGATGTTCCCAGTAAGATAACTACGATATACATCAGCGCGTTAGACGCTGTCTCAGTAAGCTGTCTTACAACACCACATTCTTTAAACAGGTTACCCAACATAAGCATACCTACCAATGGAGCTGTTGTTGGAAGAATCACACATACAACAATGGTAACAACGATAGGGAACAATATTCTTTCCAATTTGGATACTGGACGAAGCTGCTCCATCTTAACTTTACGTTCTTCTTCTGTTGTAAGAAGTTTCATAATTGGCGGCTGAATGATTGGTACAAGTGACATATATGAGTATGCCGCTACAGCAATTGGTCCCATGATCGCTGTCTGTGACAATTTACTTGCAAGAAAGATCGATGTAGGGCCATCTGCTCCACCGATAATGGAAATTGCTGCTGCAGCTTTGTCTGAGAATCCCATAGCCATAGCTCCAAGATATGCTGCAAAAATACCAAATTGTGCAGCTGCTCCTAAAAGAAAGCTTTTTGGATTGGCAATCAACGGACCAAAGTCTGTCATGGCACCAACTCCAAGGAAGATTAGAGATGGCAAAATTGCCCATTCATCTAACTGGTAAAAGTAGTATAAAAGTCCACCAGTTCCATTTGCCGCATCCGCTGCATGAAGCATAATATCTGGAAAGATATTAACAAGCAACATACCAAATGCGATCGGCACAAGAAGTAATGGCTCAAAGCCAAACTTAATTGCTAAAAACAGAAACCCGCAGGCCACTGCGATCATAATAAGATTTCCAAAGGTAAGATTCATGAACGCGGTCTGCTGTACAAGGTTTCCTAATGTATTTGAAATATATTCCATTTGTCAGACCTCCCGGTAAACTAGTTTAATGTAGCTAATACAGCACCTGATTCTACTGCATCTCCTACTGCTACATCAATACTAGCAACTGTTCCTGCTTCTGGAGCAACAACAGGGATTTCCATTTTCATTGCTTCAATTACAACTACGGTATCTCCTGCTTCTACTTTCTGTCCAACACTTGCTTCTAATTTAAATACTTTACCTGCAGCTCCAGCTGTTACTTTAATGCTACCAGCTCCTGTTGCTTTCGGTGCAGCCTTTGGTGCAGCTTTTGGTGCAGCTACTGGTGCTGTTGTTGCAGCAACTGCTCCACCATTGTTTTCTTCTACTGTTACATCATAAACATTTCCATTAACTGTAATTGTATAATTTTTCATTTTTAATTCCTCCTGATTACCATCTGTTTGTTTTTCTTCTCTTGATAGAACGCACAACAAATCCGTCTGTTGATGTTCCCTCTGCTGCCGCAACAGCTGCTGCAATTACAGCGATCAGTTCTTCATCATCAGCAGCTTCTTCTACTTCTTCTACAACTGGAGTTGCTGTTTTCACTTCTGCAGTTGCTTTTGATTTACGGCTGAATTTCTTTTCAAGAACAGGGATATATCTAAATAAATAAATGATAAATGAAATGAAAATTAATACTACAAATACAGTTCCCATTCCCAAAACAGTGTTAAGCCCTGCTTTTTTGAGAATCTCGCTCATAGAATACTCTGCATTCACTGTCATAGATTCCATCTTCATTTTTTCATCAAAGTTTACGACAATCTCTCCGTCCCTGTTTTCAAACTCGGCATCAAGAGTAACGGATGCTCCAGACTTTAATTCTTCAAAATCATAAGCTTTGATTTTTTTAATTTCACCACATTCAATCACTCCAGCTTTCCACGCTTCAATCATGGAAAGGAACTCTTCTCCTTCTATTGGAAGTTCTGCTGTTACCAATGTCATAGTCAGCTGTACATCTGGCATATTTTCAAAGACTGCAAAGTCTTCATCTGTCATTCCTCGGAAAGTCTCAACAATTCTTTCCACATTCGTGGTCATAGCCTCTTCGTCATATACTGGCTTATCTTCTACTTTTTTTCCACAACCAGAAAAGCTAAAGACCAGTAATAACACAAGACCTACTATACTGATTTTCTTTTTCAATTTGCTTCACCTCTCTAAACCGTACCGTGTTTTTTATCCGGACGACCTTCTCTTTTTGTGAAAAGCATCTCGAAAGCACCGATCACATATTTTCTTGTCTCTGAAGGCTCAATAACTGCATCCACATATCCTCTTCTTGCAGCACTTAATGGACTAGACTGAAGTTCTTTATATTCGGCAGCCTTTTCCTGCTGTGTCGCTGCATCTGCGTCTGCGTACATGATCTTTGATGCCAAAGCTGCATCCATCATTCCGATTTCTGATGTAGGCCAAGCGTAAACCATATCCGCCCCAATAGACTTACTGTTCATACAGATATATGGACTTCCATATGCTTTTCCTGTCACCACATTTACTTTTGGAACAGATGCGTTAGCAAACGCATACGTAAGTTTTGCTGCTTCTCTTGCCATATTCTTTTCAGAACACAAAGTAGCGTCAAATCCTGTAACATTCGTAAAGGTAAGAACCGGAATAGAAAATGCATCACAGAAATTAACAAAATCTGTTGCTTTTTTGCATCCATCTACTGTAAGAACTTGTCCAAATTCTTTTGCAACATTTCCTTCTTCATCATATTCTTTTGATCGGTTTGCAACCGCACCAATCGTCATTCCATTGAGACGGATAAAACCAGTCACCATATCTTTTGCATACGCTTTCTTTGTTTCAAAAAATACATGACTGTCTGAAATAGCAGAAAGTGCAAGTGCTGGATCTTCTGACATATTTTCAAGATCTGTACATACACGATTCAAATCATCAAGACATTCTGCGTAAGAAAGATCATCCTCATTGTTCGCAGGAATCATCTCGATAAGTGTTCTGATTTGAGAAAAGATTTCCTCTTCCTCACCCACAACATCTACAAGACCTGCTGTCTCACTTTGATATTTTGCGGAAGCTGTATCACATTTTGATTCGTGATTTCCTTCCAATGCATTTGGAGAATTTACAAATAATTTGCCTTTTGTACTTTCCATAAAGGTAAAGTCAGTAAGTCCTGGCACAACCGCAAGACCACCTCCACACATTCCGAAAATTGCGGTAATCTGTGGAATCACACCGGAAGCCATTGTCTGTTTCAGGTACAAACTTCCAAAAGCCTCCAACGCATCGGTTGCTTCTTGAAGACGCATCCCTGCGCAATCGAGAAGTCCAATAACAGGTGCTCCCATCTTCATGGCCATATCATAAATATTTGCAATTTTTCTGGCATGCATCTCTCCAATTGCTCCTTTTAAAACAGAAGCATCCTGACTATACACGTAAACGAGATTTCCATCAATCACTCCATATCCAGTGATCACACCATCCCCTGGAGTTTCTTTTTCTTGTAGATTGAAATCCGTGTTTCTTGCAGTAACCGCCCCGCCGATTTCTACGAAACTTCCCTCATCCAGAAGCATGGCAATTCGTCTACTTGCTGTGTTTTCTGTAGCATTGTAGCTCATAATCTAGCCCTCCATATTTTATAATTAGTATTAATTAAACCAAAATCTATGGCTATTTTAGTATATAATATATCCACTGAAATTTCAATTCTTTCTCCCAACATTATGCTATTTTTTTAACATTATAGTAGGTATTGAGTACTGTTTTTAAATAATGTTGATAAGATACCTTTCTAACCGCCTTTTTTGATACCAAATCAAACCTTCGAATCACCTCTCCATTTAACAGATACAAAATCTCCCCTATTTTTTCTCCTTTTTTTACAGGAGCATAAATGTTCTGTTTTCTATGCATTTTTACTTCCACTTGATCTTCTTTATGAAGAAGCAAGGTCCATTTAGGGTCTGGTTGTTTAATTTCTACTCCAACAGTTGTATGTTTTTTAAAAGGTGCATTCTCATCTATACCGTCAATAACAGAAACGTTGTTTATCGTTACATTTCGCCAAATCTTCTGCTTCTCAAAATACTCCAATCCATAAGACATTAATTTTTTACTATCTTTCCATTTATATGTTTTGTTATTAGGCCACCCGCATCCAAGAAGTGCAACAATCAAATTTTTATTCTCTTTTTTTAAAGCGCCAACATAACAATACCCTGCATCTCCTGTAAATCCGGTTTTTCCAGAAAATGCGCCATCCATCATTTCCAAAAATGCATTATGATTTCTGCAATAATACTGTTTTTGACCCTCACAATTAGAAAACTGATACTCCTTTGTTCCGGTAATGTTGATAAATTCCTCTTTTTTCGGAGACATATTCACACAATATCGCATGATTTTTGCAAGTTCTTCAGCTGTGGTATGATGAAAATCCTTATCATCTTTTGCGTCCAATCCATTCGGTGTAATAAAATAAGTATTTGTACAGGAAAGTTCTTTTGCTTTTTCATTCATAAGCGTCGCAAATTTTTCCACAGAACCCGCAATATGTTCTGCAATCATAACTGCCGAATCGTTGTGAGATTCTAACATAAGAGAATATAATAAATCCTTTAAATAAAATGTTTCTCCTTCGGCTGCTCCAAGATGTACTTTCGGTTGTTTGACAGCATTTTTTGAAACGGTCACTTTACTTTCCGGATTTCCGTATTCCAATGCAAGGATGCAGGTCATAATTTTGGTTGTACTTGCCATTGCTCTTTTTTCGTCCCCTTCTTTTGAAAATAAAATACGCCCGGTATCTGCATCCATCAATACAGCAGAGCGGGCGTATAATTGTTGCGGTTCCCCTTCTGCTGCATAGACTCTGTTTTGACAGGATATTGGTATTATAGCGCTAAACAGCACTACGCAACTAAGGAAAACGGCTGTGATTCTTTTTTTCATCTAAACGATTCTCCACATTGATTATTCCCTAAAATATATGCGGATTCAATCTTAGTAGAACCTAATTTTAAATGTCTAGTTTCATGTGTACCTCATCTTCGGCCTCTTCTTTAAAGTGTTCGATTTGTTCATTTTCTATTGTGGGGAGATTTTCTAAAGATTGCACACTAAACCTACGCAAAAATTCTTCCGTTGTGCCAAAAAGAATCGGTTTTCCAGGCGCATCCAATCTCCCAACTTCTTCTACCAATCCAAATTCTACCAGTTTATTCACCGCATGAGCCGAACTAACTCCCCTGATTTTTTCAATCTCTAATTTAGTAACAGGCTGCTTATATGCGATAATAGACAAGGTCTCCAAAAGAACATCTGTCAATACATATTTTTTGGGTTGTCTTGCAATTTTTATCAATGCTTCATACGCTTCTTTTTTTGTACACATCTGATAAGAATCTCCAAGTTCAATAATCTGAACTCCTCGCCCAATCTCTTCATAGTCTTTGCTCATACTTTGAATGATCTCTTTCGTTGTACTTTCCTCACATCCAATTGCACTGGCAATTTTGGATAATTCTACAGAATCTCCCATCGTAAATAAAATCGCTTCTATGATCCCTTTCATTTTTTTTAAATTTGCCTGATCCATATTAATTCTGTTGTAGGGAATAAATCATAATATCCCCACATGTTTCCTCCTGTTCCACACGAATGTTTCCTGTTTTCATCAACTCTAGTACTGCTAGAAAAGTAACAACAATATGCATCTTACTGTTTTGGCTTTCCAGCAATGTTTTAAAGCTGAATCGGCGATGTGTTTTTGCATACTCTTGTACATAAATAAGTTTTACCGGCAACGGAACTTCTTCTTTTTCAATCTTACCAAACTTGCTACGGACAGGATCAATCTTTGCATCTTGACGCTTCATAACATCTTGAAATATTTTATCAAGAACAGACATATTAATTCCTTCCAAAAGCTCGTCTAAATCTACGGGTTCTTCATATTCTGCAACTACATCTGGTATGGTCGGATACTTATACAAAACAAGCTCTGCCTCCTCTTGTCTGCCTTTCAATTCATAAGAAATATACTTATACATCTTATATTGAAGAAGCTGTTCCACAAGCTCTTGACGGGGATCTTCTTCTTCGCCTTCTTCTGTCTTCTCTTTTGGAAGTAACATTTTGCATTTAATATCTAAAAGTGTAGCTGCCATTACAAGGAACTCACTCATAACGTCCAAATTGCTTTCTTGCATATTACGAATATATTCCATGTACTGACTGGTAATTTCAACAATTGGAATATCATAGATATCTATTTTATTTTTATCAATTAGATGAAGGAGAAGATCCAGTGGTCCTTCAAACACTTCTAATTTTACTGGTATTCCCATATTTTCTCTCCCAAATGATTCCCATTGTATTTGTTATCTTTTGTATCTTTTTCTTTATTCGTATACGGAAATAATGTAATCGAAACAACCTCAGCGGGATTAAAGATCCGATAATTGATTGTATGTGTTCCAAGGCCACGACTTACAATAATGGCCTGATTTTCCTCCACCGTCATTTCCCCAGAATACTTTGGAAAAAGAATCGCTTGAGGCGTGACAAGTCCACCAATAAAAGGGATTCTAATAATTCCACCATGTAAATGACCGCTTAATGTTAAATCTGCCCCCCATTCTTTGTATGCTGAAAAATCTACCGGATTATGTGCAAGTAAAATTTGAAAATCATCCGATGATTTTCCAATACTCTTTTCAATCTCTTCTACGGATAGCTGGGAAGGACGAAATCTATGGTAGACACTCATTGGAAGTTCTAACCCTGCAATATCTACCTTCAACCGATCCAATTGCAACGTTATGCGCTCGTTTTCCAAAAAAATAATACCTGCCTTTTTTAATCTTTCCCGATATTGTAAGTAAACACCCTCTCCATAAATTTCTGGATATAATTTTATCCTCTGCTCATGATTTCCAAGGCCATAATAAACCGGACAAATCGCAGGTAATTTACATAAAAAATCTTGGGCTTCTTTTAATTCCACTTTGGGCCTTCCAACTAACATATCTCCTGCCACAAAAATAACATCTGGGGCTTCTTTTCGAATCTTCTCAAGAAGTATATCATTTTTTTCTCCATATACCTTATTATGAAGGTCTGCCAATAAAACCATTTTTTTTTCGGAATCTAACCGCGAAAAATCAGGATGTGTGAATTCATATCTTCTGATTTTGAAAAAAAGTAACTCTCTCTTCCCTTCACATAGTGCACAAACCACAAGTAAAAGTAGAATTCCTATAATCATACAAACAATTCGTACCATAAAGACACCCTTTCATCTTCCCTGTTCTTTTACAACTCCCTATATCCTACCATTTTCTTTCTACAATTTCAAACACAATATTGATGCAAAATTTTTTGTACACAATCTATATAGCTTGCCTTTTTAACTGTCTCTGTTGTAATGACATCCAAATATCCGATTTCCTTACCTTCCAAACGATATACTAACTTGCCGGCTTTATCCCCTTTCTTTACTGGGGCTTTTAATTTTTTTGTTAAATATAATGTTTTCGTAATTTCGTTTATATTTTTTCCTTCTACATCCAAATAGCGAAATTCTCCATCATATTTGCATGCTACTTTTTCTTTTACTCCACCAGTCACACAAAGATTTGGCAACGGTTCTCGCTTCGTATCTTCATAGAGCTGACATTTTGAAAACCCATAATTTAAAAGCGTTGTCGCATCTTTAAATCTTGTTTTCGAATCATCTGCCGCCAGGATGACAGCTACTAATTCGATATTATCTTTTTTCGCCGATGCTGATACGCAAAATTTTGCCAGTCCCGTCGATCCTGTTTTTAATCCAGTTGCATACTCGTACTGGCGAATCAATTTGTTTGTATTGGTAAGACCAAATTGTGTGCTTCCTTTCTTTGTTGTATGCGTAATCTCTTCCATCCAAATCGTACAATACTCGTGAATTTGCGGATACTTAAGGAGTAACTCTCTTGACATAAGGGCAATATCTTTTGCCGTTGTAACATGACCGTCAACATCTAGCCCATTGCAATTCACAAAATTGGTATGTTCCATCCCCAGTTGCTTCGCACGTTCATTCATCTTTTTCACGAATTCTTCTTCACTACCACAAATATGTTCTGCCATTGCAACACATGCATCATTGGCACTTGCAACCGAAATACATTTCAACAACGTATCCACAGTTTGGGTTTCTCCTGGCTCTAAGAAAACTTGTGATCCTCCCATAGATGCCGCATACTCAGATGTCGTTACTTTGTCATCTAATCGAATCTTTCCTTCTTCTAATGCATCGAAAATAAGAAGCATTGTCATAATTTTCGTTACACTGGCAGGTGGTCTTTTTGTATCAGCATCTTTTGCATATAAAATTTTTCCTGATGATACTTCCATTAAAAGTCCTGATGGGGACTGAATTTGCACTTCATTTTCATCTGCCTTCACATTCCTAGGACAAGCCCCCATAAAAAGAACAATACTTAATACTAACGCAATAAAGGATTTCATAAAAACTCCCTCTGCCATATGATCTGTTATCAGTATAGTAGAGGGAACCCCTATTTAGAACTTAAAGAAACGCAAAAAAACGTTGTAATCCAAAATCTTGTTCGTTTTCAAGAAGTTCGAAAATCATATTTTTATTGAAATCTGAATGTTCAATCTCTCTTGCATACCTTCTTGCCACTTCTTCAATCTCTTGATAAATTTCTTCGTATTCATCATAATTTCTTTGATTTGAAATCCAAAGAGACTTCGACAATTCTCGTATGATTAATGTACTGAAAACAGAAAATTTCATCCTTGTATAAGCTCTTCCATCATACACTGCACCACAAAAATATGTATATACAAAATACATCATAAGTTGCTCCCAAACAATTTCACAATCCGCATCTATTTTTTTTGCTGTATTTGTATTTTTTGTAGCAAGAATTACTCGTTTTCTTTCATTTATAAATGGTTTCCAATCGGACCTTAAAACTTCTAAATTGTTGAAAACCGAAAAAAACTTTCGAACCAGCATATTTTTCTCCAAAATCGGAGCGTTCAAGCTCTCTTTTTTTCGCTTTTCTTCAAACTGTTTTGGCGCAGACTCCCTTTCGTACCGTTGCAACAATAAATCTGCTTCAAAAATTGCATTTTTATCGATTCGAAACTGAAGATCATGAGCCATGGCCAATACCATTGCAATCCTAGTATTTATAGCCAAATCTCTATTTTGCAAAATTTTAAATGCAACTTCTCTTGCATCTTCCAATTTAGAAAATAGCAAAAAATCAAACTGTTCATCCTCCTCCTCAGAGCATTCTCGATGTCTCTCTAGAAATTGAACTGGCTCTTTTAAACGGATAATCATATTCGCAACTACCGGGCATGACAATGATAGCGATACTTCCTTGAGGCCTTCATACTCTTCTACATGACGCGGATAAGTTTTACAAGTTCTGCAAAACAGATGTTCTCCTCCTTCTAGATAAAGATCACATAAATCGTCATCATTCAAAAAGGCGCATCTGCCATCGTATTGACGAAAGATTTTTTCCTTCCAGTCAATCTCATTATGAAGCCTGTTACCAATAATTCCTTTTGTATTTTTATATTTTTTTAATGAAGATTTATCAATGGCAATTTGCCAGCCTGCACAACAAGTATCTGGGCATTGGTTGGCAATACATCGAAATTTCCCATAATAATTGGGGAAAATATATTCCATATAGTCTCCTTTTTCTTAATTTCTAATCTGTCCATCTCCAAAGATTACATATTTTGTAGTGGTAAGTGCAAGAAGTCCCATCGGTCCTCTTGCGTGGAGTTTTTGTGTACTGATGCCAATCTCCGCGCCAAATCCAAACTCAAATCCATCTGTAAACCTTGTTGATGCATTTACGTAAACTGCTGCTGCATCAACCTCATCCTGAAAACGTAATGCATGTTGATAGTTGTTTGTAATAATCGCTTCAGAATGTCCTGTATTATAGGTGTTAATGTGGCGAATTGCTTCATCAAATGTCTTTACTGTCTTTACCGAAAGAACGGCATCTAAATATTCTGTTCCCCAGTCCTCTTCCGATGCTGGAATCACATCATTATTGAGTGCGCATACAACTTCATCTCCTCGCAGTTCCACACCATGACATTTTAATTTTTGTACAATGAGAGGAAGTGCTTGTTGTACAATATTTTCGTGAATCACTAACGATTCACAAGCATTGCACACTCCCATTCTTTGTGTCTTTGCATTTTCAATAATTTCTGCCGCCATGTTTATATTCGCGGTTTCATCAACATAAATATGACAATTTCCTGTTCCTGTCTCAATCACAGGAATCGTGCTGTTTTTGACCACATTAGAAATCAGCCCTTTTCCTCCTCTTGGAATTAAGACATCAATGATTCCATGTAACTGCATCATTTCATTTACAATTTCTCGATCCGTATCTTCCACGAGCAGAATCATATCCTGAGAAAGTTTTGCTTTTCTTAATCCTGCTTTAATCGCACGTACCACAGCCTTATTCGAATCAATCGCATCACTACCCCCTCGAAGTATGACTGCATTTCCTGTTTTAAAGCATAGTCCAAATGCATCTACCGTTACATTTGGTCTAGACTCATAAATAATACCAACGACACCAATTGGTACTCTTTTTTGTCCAATACGAAGACCGTTTGGTCTGTTTTTCATAGATAGGATTTCCCCAATCGGGTCATCTAACGCTGCAATTTGCCTTAGACCGTCTGCCATATCTTTTAGACGTTCTTCCGTTAGTTTTAACCGATCTAAAAGGGATGACTTCATACCATTTTCTTCTGCTCTTATAAGATCTTTTTGATTTTCCTCTAAAATCTGATCTTTTTCAATTAAAAGTTCTTCAGCCACGGATAAAAGTCCTTTGTTTTTTTCAATTGTACCAAGTCGCGCCGCACATCTTGAAGCATCCTTTGCACGTTTTCCAAGTGTTGCCATGTAACTGCACATAATATCCCTCCTATCTTACTCTTTTACATCTGGGAAAAGTGATCTTCTACATTATCCCCATATTTTTGCGATAAAAACAGGGTTCCCACTTTTTTTCCTGCCATAATATCATCAATTAAATAAATATTTTCTCCATTTGCAATGATCATATCTGTTCCAGATTCTGTAACCATTTTTCCCGCTGTAATTTTCGTAGCCATCCCACCTGTGCCACATTCTGTAGACGATCCTTTTGCCATTCTCTCAAGACGATCATCAATTTTTTTTACCGTATAGATAAAACGAGCCTCTTTATTTTTTCTTGGGTCATCCGTATACAAACCGTCAATATCAGACATAAGAATCAGGAGATCTGCGTCTACAAGTGTTGCCACATATGCAGCGAGTGTATCATTGTCTCCAAAATTGCCATACGAAAGTTCATCTACGGAAATCACATCATTTTCGTTGACAATCGGTACAACATTCATTCGAAGAAGCTGTTGAAAAGTCTGACGTGCTTTTTTCTTACATTCTACATTCAATATGGATTCTTTTGTAAGAAGAACTTGTGCTGTCAGCTGACTATACTCATTAAAGAATTTCTCATAAATCATCATCAATCTTGCCTGTCCAACAGCTGCACATGCCTGCTTTTCAGCTTCTGTCGCTGGTCTATGCTCCAACCCAAGAGCACTCTTTCCTACCCCTACAGCTCCTGAAGAAACAACAATGATCTCCTTTCCTTGATTTCTCAAATTAATCAACACGCGTACAAATCTTTCAAGTTTATATAAATTAATATTTCCCGTTTCACTATATGTGATCGTTGAAGTACCCACTTTGATTACAATACGTTTTTTCCCAGTCAACAGACTTTTACGATCCATGTTTCTACCTTTCCCAACCATTTTCCTTATTGTGCGTTTTTGTAAATTTGGTAAATATCTTCTTTCGTAAGTTTTTTTACCACCCCAATTGTTCTTTTTCCAAAAAAGCTACATTTCTCTGCAAGTTCTCTATACTGTGCTTGTGTAGGCTCAATTCCAAGTTCTCCGATGGAAATCGGCATATGGATGGAAGCATAAAATGTTTCCATTTCTCGAATTCCCTCCATCGCATCCGCTTTGTCATCTCCGGTATTTGTACACTTCATGACATTCCTTGCAAATTGTGCAAATCGCTTGGGATCTTCATCCACGACATAACGAGCCCAACTTCCCCAAATAGCTGCAAGTCCAGCTCCATGGGCAACATCAAACATTCCCCCTAACTCATGTTCTAATTGATGACTTGCCCAATCTCCTCCTTCGGTGCCACAACCAGTAAGCCCGTTATGAGACAAGCTTCCTGCCCACATAATTTCCGCTCTTGCTTCATAATTTTTCGGATCTTCCAAAAGAATTTTTGCATTTTTCATCACAACACCAATCAAGTCCTCTGCAATTTTATCTGTCAATTCCATAGGAGTGACTTTCGTAAAATAACGTTCCATCGTGTGCATCATAATATCTACACAACCGCACATTGTCTGGTATTCCGGAAGAGTCATTGTAAGTTCTGGATTTAAAATTGCAAACTTTGCTCGACAATAATTGCTATTGCATCCCCTTTTGAGCCAGCCCTTTTCATTTGTAATTACAGAAGAATTACTCATTTCAGAACCAGCAGCTGAAATTGTAAGAACAACTCCAATAGGAAGACAAGCATTTGGAGTTCTTGTTTTTTCATAAAAATCCCAAACATCTCCTTCGTTTGCCACTCCATAACCAATAGCTTTTGCAGAGTCAATCACACTTCCTCCTCCAACTGCAAGGATAAAATCTACCTTCTCTTTTTTACACAATTCGATTCCTTCATACACAAGAGAAAGGCGTGGGTTCGGAACAACTCCCCCCAATGTCACATACGAAACTCCTTCTTCCTTCAGTGAGGATATAATCCGATCCAGGAGTCCTGTCTTTTTTACACTTCCACTTCCGTAGTGAATTAATACTTTTTTACAACCTGTTTCTTTTATAAGTCCGCCAACTTGCTCCTCTGATTTTTTTCCAAAAACGACCTGCGTTGGTGTGTAATATTCAAAGTTCTCCATAATCTTTTCTCCTTTATTCTTTACAGATATCCTGAATGAGTCGCTCTACATTTTCTTCTTTTGTAGCCCAGCTAGTGCAAATACGAATACAGCTATTTTTTTCATCAACCCGATGATCATAAGAGAAAAAATAGGTGTGGCTAAGTTCTGCTATCTTTTCATCTGGCATAACAACAAAAAGCTGATTTGTAGGACTATCTACAAGAAAAGAATAGTCCATTGTCTGCAATGCATCCTTTATTTTCTCTGCCATCACATCTGCATGTTCACTAATTTGAAAATATAATCCATCTTTTAATAGTTCATAAAATTGAATTCCAAGCAATCTTCCTTTTGCAAGAAGTCCTCCTTTTTGTTTGATAATATACCGAAAGTCTTCTTTTAACGCTGGATTAGAAATGACAATTGCCTCTCCAAAAAGAGCTCCGATTTTTGTTCCACCTATATAAAAAGCATCACAAAGGCTCGCAATTGATTCTAAATCCAAATCGTTTCCTTTTGCCATAAGGCCATACCCAAGACGCGCTCCATCCATATAAAGGTAAAGGCCATATTTTTTACAGACACTTGCCAAATCCTCTAATTCTTTTTTTGAATAAATTGTTCCTACTTCCGTTGGGTTTGATATATATACCATTTTGGGTTGTACTGTATGCTCTGGTGTATCACACTCTACATGTAGTTGATATGCTTTTTCTACTTGCCTAGATGTAATCTTTCCGTCTGCAGATGGAAGTGTCAGTACTTTGTGTCCGCATCCCTCGATAGCACCTGTCTCATGTACGTTTATATGTCCTGACTCTGCACACAAAACCCCTTGGTGTGGACGAAGTGCAGAAGCGATTAATGTCAAGTTTGTTTGTGTTCCACCGACAAGAAATTGTACATATAACTCCTGATTTTTGCATAGATCGCAAATCAACCTTCTTGCCTTCTCACAATATTCATCATGACCATATCCTGCTGACTGGACCATATTTGTATCAGAAATTGCATCTAACACATTTTGATGTGCACCTTCGTTATAATCACAATTAAAATAAATCATCTTTACGCCTACTCCCTTTTCAAAAAATCTAATTTATTATACTACTTTTTATCAAAAAGGAACAGTATTTTCTTACTATTTATAATTGATTGTCTCTTTCATAAAACGAAGTGCGTTTTTCCACATTATTTTATCAATCTGGCGTTCTGTAATTCCTTTTCGTCGAAATGCATCCCACAAAAGTGGCATATCATTTACATTATTAACCCAGTTCTCTCTTCGTGGATTCTCAAATCCATCAAAATCACTTCCGAGTGCAACTAACTCCTCTCCACCTTTCTCAATCATGTACTTTGCATGCTCTGCAATATCATCTACCATTACATTTTCATCTTCTCTTAAAAAATAGGTACAAAAATTAAGTCCAGATACTCCCCCTTTTTCTCCAAGCATTTTTAACATTTGATCCGAAAGGTTTCTTGGATGTTTACATAATCCTCTGGCGTTGGAATGTGAGGCACAAATTGGCATTTTACTATACCTGATGCAGTCATAAAATCCACCGTCTGACAAATGCGATACGTCTATCATCATACCAAGTTCATTCATCTGCTGAATTGTATCTATTCCAAATGGCGTTAATCCTTTTTTCATGATGGATGCATCTGTGCTATTGGGATATCCGATACAGTTCGCATAATTCCAAGTTAAAGTCAGCAAACGAATCCCCTTGCTATACAATTCTTTTAATCGTTCCAAATTTCCATTTAACACACCACCTTCTTCCACTGTTTTGCATGCCACGATTTTTCCTTGTTGCAAACAATCTTGTACTTCTTGATAGGACGTTGCAACAGCCAGCTTTTGATTTTGCTCACCATCAATTCGCTCAATCATTTTCAAAACGTCGGCATAGGCTTTGTTCCAAATAGTGTTTTTTATTTTTCTCATGCCATTCGCTTCTTTCTTTTGTTCTATAGTCCTATCCTTTTCGTATGAACCAGCATTTACAAAACAAGCGAAAAACTGAATACCGGTGTTTGCCACTTCCATTTTCTCCAAATCAACACAAAAATGATTTTTTAAAAGTGTCTCGCTTTTTTGTTTCATTAGACAACTGATGGTATCACAATGCATATCAATATAAGACATTCCTATTCTCCTTCTGATTTTATCATGTATAGCTTCCCATATTTTTACATATGCTAGAAACATCTAAAAATGATTATAACATGAAAAGGAGTACTTATGAAACCAAGAATCGGAATCATTATCTGCGGGATCAAAGGATCCAGTCAATATGTATCGAACGCTTATATCCAGTCCATTCGCTATGCCGGAGGCCTTCCTTTGTTAATTCCACTGGTCCGTTCTGATCAAATTTTAGAAGAGTATCTGAATCTGTGTGATGGATTTTTGTTCTGTGGTGGTCAGGATATTACACCACTTTTATTTGGAGAAGCCCCAATGGATCATCTTGGCACAACAAACATTTCGCTTGATTTATTTCAAATCCGCCTCACAAAATCTGTCCTAAAATCCCAAAAACCACTTCTTGCAATCTGTCGTGGCATGCAAATTTTAAACGTTGCTTGTGGGGGAACCTTATATCAGGACATTCTCTCTACAAAAAATAAGTTTTATAATCATATGCAAAATAGCCAATCCCGCTCTGACATCAGTCACCTTATTCAAACGGTAAAAAGCTCCAAACTTCATCATTATATTGGTTCGAATGTCAAAGTAAACAGTTTTCACCATCAGGCAATCCAAACGTTAGGAGAGGGACTTAAGATTTGTGCTTCTTCCTCTGATCAAATTGTGGAAGCAATTGAAATGCCACAGCACCCCTTTGTCATAGGGGTACAGTGGCATCCTGAAAGCATGTATCGAAATTCCGTTGAAATGAGAAATCTGTTCAAAGAGTTTATCTTACATTCTAAAACAATGATTCAATTAGAATAATGTTGTAGCACGAAGTAAAGTAATCCGATTGTCTGTATGATTAGTATACTGGGGATTCCAACCAAATATTTTCTTTGTTTTGTCTTATGCCGAAATACATGCATGGCTACGAATCCGCCTCCTGCTCCTCCTAAAATGGAAAGTCCCATCAACGTCTTTGTTGATAATCTCCACTTTCTCTTTTGTGCTTTTCTTTTATCTACTGCAAATGCTAGAAATGTCATTACATTCATTATTAAGACGTACTTACACAGAAGTATATTCATAAACTGCTTTTACTTCCTTTCGCTTTCTCCATATAGTAAGTACACACACAAGGATCGTAGCCCCCGCACCAACAGACATACAGATTCTATAATCCACATAATCTCCCAATATGCCGATCACCAAGGTCAGAACACTGCTCATGCCAAAAAATAGTATTTCCTGAAATGCATTTACCCTTGCACGCATACGATCAGGGATGTACTTTTGTACAGCAGCCTCCCGCCAAGTGGCGCTATTCACACCAAGGAAACCACAGATAGCTCTATTGACCAGCATAAGCGGGTATGATATCCACAAAAGTACCATATCCATGATGGCATAAAAGTTATAGACTCCAAAGCAAAAGCCAAACAATTTCTTCTCTGGAATTTTTACACGATAATTTAAAATTCCTCCAAACATTCTTCCTAAAAATTCAGCTACAGAAAAAAATGCGTACATTCCTACTGTGAACCCTTTCGTAGCTCGAAAAAACGCAATCAACAAAGGGCTGCACCCTTGCGCTACTCCATTTGATACAGAGGTGTATAAAAAAATCTGAAACAACCCCTGTTCATTTTTCACATATTTTATCCCTTCTACTAAATCTTCTTTCCATAACGAAAAAGAAAACTTCTTTCCCGCCAAGTGATCTTCCTCGTGTACTTTCATTTGACTCTCTACAAGGGCAGCAACAAATGACATCCCACCTTGCAAAATCAAGATTCCTTCTACCTTGATCCAATCCATAAGCACCGCTGCAAGCGGTGTCATAATGACCGTTAGAAATGGATATAACATAGCAGATACCGCGTACCCCTTCTGCTCCATTCCTTTTGGAATTACATTTGGATAGATGCTATTATAAGCAAGAGAGTCAAAACACCCAAGACAAGCTAACAATAGCGAAAACAAGAGATATCCCCCATAAGAAAATGGGTGATTTAACAAATAAAATCCCGCAAGTGTATACATGATTCCATTGATGAAATCACCACCAACAAGGAACGGTTTTCTGTGAAAGCGGTCTAGAATGGGAGCCGCAAAAAGTGGAACAAAAAACCGTGGTATAAACTGTACGGAAAGGACTAATGCAGATGCAAGTGTACTTCCCGTCTCATCAAATACAAGAAATGATAAAGCAAAGTCTCCAGCAATCCATCCAACCGAACCAAAGACTGTAGCCACGGTTAACAATATATAATCTCTACTCCATAATGTATTTTTCATACCCCTTCTCCTCCTTTAGTTATAGGAAAAAGTGTAGATTGTCCTCTTCTGCAACTTTTCCTTCATTGATTCTTAGGGGTATTTTAATATATAGGGAATATATTTGCAAGTTTCTTCGTTAAAAAACAACTCCAAGGGCTTGAAACAGCACTCCCCATAAAACGCTCCCTACATATAGGATAGCGGTAATCCACATATTTTCACGTAAATTTCGATTTTCTTTAAAAAGAACAAGTAATCCCACACCGGCGCTAACTAATAGTCCACTTAACATTGGACCTGTACCAATGATTCCTTCTAGGTAAAGTTGTGTAATCACTACGGATGCTCCACAATTTGGAATCAACCCTACCAATGCCGCAATCATCTCCCCTACTACAGGAGTATCCGAAAAAATCAACGACATCGTATCTGTACCAATTGTTTCTACAACAATCTCTATTAATAAGGTTATCAGTGTAATAAATATCCAAACCCGTAATGCATGTTTAAATGCATTTTGTAAGATTCCTTTTTTATGCCCACAGCACTCCATATATGAATTCGTCTCACACTGTGGCAGATCTGACGGAACGGTTTTCTTTTTTCTAAACCACCCAAACAGTAATTCAATCAAAAATCCCGTAATCATTCCAATCATCACTTTTGCAGCTACAATAGATGCGATTGTAGGAACAGGAACTCTTTCTGAGATTAAGATTGGAATCATTTCATCTGAAGTTGACATGTAAACTGAAATCAATGTTCCTAGTGTGAGAACCCTACCCACATAAAAATAGGACGCTGCTGCCGAAAATCCACACTGTGGAAACGCTCCACAAATGCTTCCCCACACAGGTCCCACTTTTCCTGCATTTTGAATTAATCTTCGTGACTTGGCACTGGACATCTGTTCCAATAATCCCATTACCCAATACGTAAGAAACAAAAAAGGAAATAGTTTCAAACTATGATGCAATATATGATGTACTATTTCCACTAATAATTGAGACATAATCTTCTACCTTCTTATACAAATTATTTTAAAACTGTATTCTATAGATTATAGTCCTTTTTTATAATATGTCAAATAAACGAAGTTTCTTAAGACGCATACTCATCTAATACTCCTTTTAATGCTGCTAAAGAACTTGTATGTACTCGTTCAACTACTGTATTTTGTCCTTTCACCTCGTTTAATGCTGCTTTCAACATTTTATGTGACACTGTGTTTGTAAAAAGTACCATAAGATCTGGACATCCAATTTTGAGTTTTCCTGAAGTTTTCGCAAAAACCTTTGCTTTACATTTATAAGATTGACATAAATCCTTATATTGTCTTACCATACCTTCGTTTCCACCAACAATGACTATACTCATCTCGTCCTCCTTCTGGTTAGTTGCAACTAACCTTTGTGTAAATAAATAACGGTAGAACTACCGTTATTTACTGTATTTTTTGAATCAACTTATGGAGTTAGTTTTATCTAACTTATGTACTATTATACAAGACTATTCCGTTGTTTGCAATATCTATTTTTTAATATCTACCATGTTAATGATTTGTTTTTATCAATTATTTCCTTTAAAAACAAGATGTCAACTATCATTTCTCTTCAAGCAAAATTACCCCACAAGAAAATCCGAACCATTCTTCATGTTCTATAGCCATTTTCTGTAAACTTGTCAGATTATTTTTTCCCTCTTTCTTTTCTGGGGGAAACAGCATTTTCATCGCAAGTGTTCGACTATCATAAGAACTGATTACTTCAAACCTCTCTGCAAACTTTCTAATCTTTGAGTTTTCCTTTAATCGGTTCACCATTTTAGGATATAATAACCAGGTATAACACACATATGCTTTTAGTTCTATCTCCGGAAAATATTTCTTAAAAAACACCTCTGCTCTTTGAAACGAACTTTCTACTGCTTTCTCAGAAAGATCTTCGCCTTCTTGTATGTGACAACTTAATACCGGTGTCCCTTCTGGAAGAATAGATTTGTATCGATTTAACATTTCCACATCCGAAAGTTCTCGTTTTTTTTCATTAAAGTAAACCATCTCTGTTTTTTCAAACTGTATGCAACCAAGTTTAAAAATATTTCCTTGAAATATGCGATGATACCATTCTACTTCTTCTTTACTAACTGCCATTTCATTGGTTCGTCGATAATGAAGATTCCCCCTTAAAGAAACATCTCGAAACGTATCAAAAATGATCTGATCTGGGATTCCATATGCTTGATATCGTTCGTATGCCTGAACCAAAAGATAGGTGATTACCACAAGCCTTGTAAATGGATCGTTTCTACATAATTCAAATTGGTGATTCTTCTTATCATAGGCAGTTTTAGCCAATTTTTTTATTTCAATTTCATGATTTTGAAGATGATTTAGAATTGCTTTTTCCACATTGGTATCAAAATTTAATTCTGTTAATACTTGCTCAACTGTCATTCTTCTCCTCCTTTAAATTGAAAAATTGTTTGCCAATTTATTTTCTCATACAAAGGCAATTGTTTTATCCTTTAAAATTTCTTCCATAAACAAAATAAGAATGTATAAGACTAGATAATTCGCCTATAATTATTAATACTAACACAATAAGTTTATCTTTTCCATCCCAATAAGCCAAGATTGATAAACATAAAAGCATACACACACACCCTGCTATAAGAGTCTTTCGAATTCTTCGATAATATGCGTATTTCTTTTCTTGCATATTCTTTGGTATATAATCTTCTTTATTTACTGCCTCACAACACACCATCATTCCATATCTTGCTCCATAACGATAAGCTTTGTACTCAACCCCATCTATTGTAAAATGAGGCGTCATTCCTTCTTTTATAACGACAAGATTCAACTGATTTTCGGCTCCATATTTACAAAGGGATTCTGTAAATTCTGCTGGTGTCATACACATGTTATCTGGCATAAAAGTAAAACTTCTAATCTGCTCGGAATCTCTTACTTTCTTATAATCATCCAATATTCTGGCAAAAACAGATCCCAGACTTTCTTCTTTCTTAATTTCATCTAAATAATAATCCGCATCGAGATCTGATAAAGTCTCCTCTTTGATTCTGTCACAAAACTTCAATGCTGCTTCTAAGCCCTTTACTTCCTGCTGAAGTTTTATTTTCTGATTTATTAAAATCTCGGAAAGTTGCTTTTCTCCTTCCAAAAGGCTTCGAATCTCCTCTATGGAAACACCAAGTTTCCGAAACAGTATGATTTGTTTGATTGTTTTTATATCCTCTTGTGAATAATCTCGATACGCATTGATCTTATTTCTTTTTGGATGAATAAGCCCTTCTTTTTCATAATAACGGATATTTTGTCGATCAATTCCTGTGATATTTTCTACTTCTTTAATTGATGCCATTTTCTTAACTCCTTTCCTATTGATAGCTGAATCATAAAGGATATAGTCACTATACAGTCAAGGTTTTTCTGCCATTAAATTAAAATATTGTTCTTTTGTTAAAAAAATTAATCGTTTACATGAACTGATGTGCGTATAAAAACAGACCACCAAAAGGTGATCTGTTTTGCTGTCTTTGCTTTACCTTTAATCTTCGTATAATTTTTCTAAGGCTGTAAGTGTTTCATCAAATACGCGAAGTGCTTCCGCAGTAGGCTCTTTTGATGTCATATCTACACCACATGATTTTAAAAGATCAAGACAATCTACAGAGCAACCTCCGCTTAAGAATTTTTTGTAATTCTCAAGTGCATTTGGCTCTCCTTTTAAGATTTTACTTCCAAACGCAATCGCTGCCGACAGACCTGTTGCGTACTGGTATACATAGAATGGAGTATAAAAATGTGGAATTCTTGCCCATTCCATTGCAATTTCATCGTCTACCACCATATCAGGTCCAAAGTATAACTCATTTAAGTCTTTGTATGTTTTACAAAGAGATTCACTGGTTAATGGTTCTCCATTTGCTTCTTTTTCATGGGCAATCATTTCAAACTCAGCAAACATGGTCTGACGATAAATGGTTCCTTTGAATTTGTCCAAAAGATGATTCAAAAGGTAAGCTTTTTCTTCTTTATCTTCTGTTTTTTCAAGTAAATGACTAATTAAAATATATTCATTGCAAGTAGACGCAATTTCTGCAAGGAAGATATTATACTGTGCATTTACAACCGTTTGATTTTCATTTGAGTAGCAAGAATGCAGAGAATGTCCCATTTCATGAGCCAGTGTAAAGACATTATCCAATGTTCCTTGATAATTAAGGAGTACATATGGATGTGTTCCATACACACACGTAGAATAGGCTCCGCTTCTCTTCCCTTGATTTTCATAAATGTCAATCCAACGATGTGCAAATCCGTCTCTTAATTTTTCAAGGTAATCTTCCCCAAGTGGCGCAAGGCCTTCTAAAACCATTTCTTTTGCTTGCTCGAAGGTATACTCTGGGGAATCATAAGAAACGATTGGAGTATACACATCATACATATGAAGTTCTTCTACACCAAGCAATTTTTTTCTAAGAGAAACATAGCGATACATGGACGGAAGAAAATCATGCACTGTTTCAATGAGCTGCGTATAAACACTTGTTGGAATATGAGATTCTGCCAAATGCGCCTCCATTGTAGAATGGTATTTTCTTGCTTTTGTGTAAAACAACTCTTTCTTTACATTGGCACTAAACATAGCAGAAAGTGAATTTTTATACGCTTCATAAGTATGATAAAGCCCTTCAAAGGCATCTTTTCTCACCTGTCGGTTTTTGCTTTCTAATAACGGAACAAAACGACCTTGGGTAATTCTAACTTTGCCACCATTTCCATCGTCAATTTCTGGAAATACAAGGTCTGCATCATTAAACATACTATAGATTGTATCTGGTCCATTTGCCATATCTGCACTTAGGGAAAGAAGATTTTCTTCTTCTGCGCTTAATGTATGTTCCTTTTTACTTAAAATATCCATCAGAAGATGACGATAATTTTCTAATTCTGGTTTTTCTATACAGTATCGATCCACCATTTCTTCTGTCATTTGAAGAATCTGTGGAGCTTCCCAGGAAATTGCTGATGTTAGTTTTGTATAAAGGCTAAATGCACGTGCCTTCATTGCCTGAGACACAGTATTAGCTGTATCTTGATCACTCAACTGGAACGCATAGCCGAAAAGGAATTCCATTCTTAGCAACTGTCGATCTCTCTCTTCTAAATAGGAAAGTAGGATTTCCGAAGATTCTGTGATCTTACCAGAATAATTTTCCAAAACAGGAATTTCTTTTTCCGCTTCTTCATATGTCTTTTCAAATGCTTTATCATCTTTAAAAAGTGGACTTAAATCCCAGGTGTCTTCCACTGCTACTTCAGATCGTAATGGTACTTGTTTACTATTTGCCATAATAAAACCTCCTGATGCATAAATTTATTTGTCTCGCATTTTTAGTATAATACATTCTTCAAAAAAAGAAAACTGCATTCCTAGGTTGAATGTGAAATTTTATTTTTAATGGAATTCTTTTTATCAATAACCATGTAATATCCAATTCCAACTGCATCTGCAAGAAACCAGCCAATTGGAACAGACCACCAAATCCCAAGAACCCCAATCGTAGAAACGGCAGATAAAGTGTAAGCAAGCCCAACTCTAGTCCCCAGTGATATCATCGTAAGAACCAGTGACATCCCTGGTTTTTGAATGGCACGATAGAGTCCATATAACAAAAATAGAACTCCGATTCCGATGTAAAAAGATCCTTCAATTCGAAGATATTGTGCCCCGATTTGAAGTACTTCTTTTTCCTTTTCAGAAACAAAAATGCGCAATAGTGGCTCTGCAAATATACAGACAACCGCAGAAACCGTTACACCAAACAAGATAACCGTTACAATGGCACTTTTCATTCCTTTTCGAATTCGATTCTCTTGCTCTGCTCCATGATTTTGTGCAATAAATGTTGAAAATGCATTTCCAAAATCCTGAACAGGCATATATGCAAAGGAGTCAATCTTTACGGCTGCCGCAAATGCCGCCATCACAATCGTTCCGAAGCTATTTACCAGTCCTTGTACCATAAGGATTCCAAAATTCATAACAGACTGCTGTATGCATGTAGACAGAGAAAAATGGGTAATGCTCTTTACAACCGGAAGTGAAAATTGCATATCTTTCCGTGAAATCCGTAGTTCTGGCACTTTTCTCCAAACATAGACAAAAAGGCCAATTCCAGAAAACCATTGTGCAAGAACCGTTGCCCAGGCTGCTCCGCTTACTCCAAGTTTGAATACTAGGACAAATGCCAAGTCTAAGATGATATTCATAACAGAGGCGATTCCTAAAAAAATCAACGGTGTCTTTGAATCACCAACAGAACGCAAAAGACTGGCAAAGAAATTACAAAGAAAGGTAGCTACAATTCCCCAAAATATAGCCCACAGATAATCTCGCATTAAACTGTAAACTTCCTGTGGTACCTGCAACAGTTTTAGAATTTGATCTAATCCAGCAAATACAACACCGTTTATAGCCAACGTTACTACGAAAATAAGAGAAAAAGACACAAAAATTCCATTCCGAAGATTTTGCCCATCTCTTTTCCCATAACAAATGGAAAAATAGGCTCCACATCCCATGCAAAGCCCTAAAAGAATCGATGTCAAAAAAGTCATCAACGTATAGGAAGAGCCCACTGCTGCCAGTGCATCTGCTCCCAAATATCTTCCGACAATCAGTGTATCTGCGATTTGATAGAATTGCTGCAACAGATTTCCCAGAATCATAGGAAGGGCAAATAAAAGCATGGTAGACGTAATTGGTCCTTTTGTCAAATCTTTCGTCCCTTTTTTTTCTGCACTCATTCGTCCGTCTCCATTGCTTCTATCATGTACGTCAAAGCTTTTACCATGTCCTCAAGCGCCATTCCTGAAGCATTTGTTTGCTTCTTTGTAATCTGCTCATAGCTATAAGGTACATGTACAAACCCAGCTTTCATATTGGGGTAGCGACTCTTGGACAAGTAAAGCGCCTGATATAGAACTGTATTACACACATAAGTCCCTGCTGTATTGGAAATCGCACAAGGAATATGATGTTTTGTTACTGCTCGCATCATCTTCTTCATCGGCAGATTGGAAAAAATCCCATCCGGTCCATTTTCTATAATTTTCTCGTCTTGTGGAAGATATCCCGCACAATCTGGCATCTTACTGTCTTTTATATTGATTGCAATTCTCTCAATCGTGATCGCATTTCGTCCACCTGCCTGTCCAACACTTAAAATTGCGTTCGGCTGATAGGTAGAGACAGCTTTTTCTAGAAATTCTACACTTTTTTGAAAATCAACCGGTAATTCCACTTTTTTAATTTGCCAGATTCCTATTTCATCTGAAAGGCCTTTCACTGCCTCGTAAGAAGGATTTATAATTTCTCCACCAAAAGGTTCAAACCCTGTAACAAGCAATGTATTTGTATGCATACTGCCTTCTCCTTTTATTTCCTTAAATTATGAATATTGGTAAGAAACTCTATATCTTCCGGAAGAACTTTGAAATTAGAAACATATTCCTGTCCATCGACAGTTTTCACTTGAATTTCTATCACCGTTCCCTCTTGAATTCCTCGAATACGCATATCATCTAAAAATTTAATAAATCTTGTATGGCGGGATTTAAACCCTGTAATCAATTTTTTTATTTTTATCAATTTGATTGGATCCATCCTTCGTTTCTACCTCCTATATACGATTTTAAATTCCTATTATTACCACACACTCCCAAATGACGCAGATACTGTTTCCAATACCTGCGCCATTTTCCCTTTTACTTTTAAATTTTTTTGTTATTTTTGAACAATATTGATAATACGTCCTGGTACATAGATTTCTTTTACGATTGTTCCGGTCAGTTTATCAGCAATGGCTTCTTTTCCGATAGAAAGTGCTGTATCTTTGTCTACATCTGCTGGTATAGAAACAACAGCTCTTGTTTTACCGTTAATCTGAACTGCCACTTCAATTTCATCATCTTTCATCTTTGATTCATCGTAAGTTGGCCAACCAGCTTTAAATACGGTTTCTGTATGTCCTAACTGTTCCCACATTTCTTCTGCAAAATGAGGGGCAAATGGAGCAAGAAGAACTGCCATTGTTTCCAATGTTTCTTGATCAATGCCACCCTCTTTTTTTGCAAGCTCAATAAATTTATTGTTGTATTCCATAAAACCAGAAATAACAGTATTTAAGCTAAAGCTTTCTAAGCGAGTTGTAATATCGTATACCATCTTGTTGCGCAGTTTGATCATTTCTTTTGTTGCTTTCACATTTGCATCCTTGCTATCCATAAGCAGATTCCACAAACGTTTTAAGAAACGATTGACACCGTCGATTCCACGATCATCCCATTCGGCATCTAACTCTGGAGGTCCTACAAACAATTCATACATTCTAAGAGAATCACAACCATAGTCATTTACAAGATCATCTGGAGATACTACATTTCCTTTCGATTTACTCATCTTAATTCCATTTTTACCAGTAATCATTCCTTGATTAAAAAGTTTTTTAAATGGCTCATCAAAATCAATTGCCCCGATGTCATATAAGAATTTTGTATAGAATCGAGAATACAGAAGATGAAGTACCGCATGTTCTACCCCACCGATATACATATCTACCGGAAGCATCTCATCTGCTTTTTCCTTTGAAACTAATTCTTCATGATTATGGCTGTCCACATAGCGAAGGAAATACCAAGATGATCCTGCCCACTGTGGCATCGTATTCGTCTCACGTTTTGCAGGCTTACCACAAACAGGGCATTTGCAATTTACCCACTCTTCAATTCCTGCAAGTGGAGATTCTCCTGTACCTGTTGGCTCATAAGACTCTACCTCTGGCAAACGAAGTGGAAGTTCCTCTTCTGGCACTGGAACAGCACCACAATCTGGACAGTGAACAATCGGAATTGGCTCTCCCCAGTAACGCTGACGTGAAAATACCCAGTCACGCAATTTAAAGTTTACTGTTGCACGTCCAAATCCTTTTTCTTCTATGATGTGTGGAGCTTCTTTTTTTAATACAGAAGATTCCATACCATTCCATTCTCCAGAATTGATCATGGTTCCAGCTGCTTCTGTATAAGCTTCTGTCATATGTTCAATTTCTTTTCCATCTTTTGCGATTACCTGAATAATTGGAATATTGAATTTTGTAGCAAATTCAAAGTCTCTTTGATCATGTGCTGGAACACACATAATAGCACCTGTACCATAATCTGCAAGTACGTAATCAGAAAGCCAGATTGGCGTCTTTGCACCACTTAGTGGATTGATTGCATAGGATCCCGTAAATACACCTGTTTTTTCTTTATCCTGCATACGGTCTACATTGGATTTCATAGAAGCATCGTAAATATATTTTTCTACTTCTTCCTTTGTTTCTTCTGTTGCAAGGCTCTTTGCCATTTCATGTTCTGGAGCAAGAACCATAAATGTTGCACCATGAAGGGTATCTGGTCTTGTTGTGTATACTGTTATTTTTTCCTCTCTACCTTCTACCGGGAAGTCAACCTCTGCTCCATAAGATTTTCCAATCCACTCAGCCTGCATTTTCTTTACTTTTTCAGGCCACTCCAGTTTGTCAAGGTCATTTAATAAACGATCTGCATATTTGGTAATGCGAAGCATCCACTGACGAAGATTTTTCTTCGTAACATCTGTTCCACAGCGCTCACATTTTCCATTTACAACTTCCTCATTTGCAAGTCCTGTCTTACAAGATGGGCACCAGTTAATCGGAAATTCTTTTTCATATGCAAGACCTGCTTTAAACATTTTCACAAAAATCCACTGTGTCCATTTGTAAAAGTCTGGGTCTGTTGTGTTTACTTCCATATCCCAATCATATAAAGCTGCAATTTCATCAATCTGACGTTTGATATTTTTAATATTTTCTGCAGTTGAAATTGATGGATGAACGCCCATCTTAATCGCATAGTTTTCTGCCGGCAGACCAAACGCATCCCATCCCATAGGGTGGACAATATAATATCCTTTTAGTAATTTATATCTGCTCCATACATCAGAAATAACATACCCTCTCCAGTGACCAACATGAAGTCCATTTCCAGATGGATATGGGAACATATCCAGACAATAGTATTTTTCTTTCTTATTCCCATTATCATCAAGTCTTGGATTGACTGGGGTTTCTGCCCATTTTTCGTGCCATTTTTTTTCAATTGCTTTGTGGTTATACGCAACCTTTGACATTATCTTTTCCTCCATTTCTAAATATAAAAAAGCCTTCTTTCTCAACAAGAGACGAAAAGGCTTTCAATTCCGTGGTACCACTCTAATTCATCTATTCTTATAGATGCACTCATTCCTTCTATAACGGGAAGTCCCGCTTTTACCTACTTACTTTCAATAAAAGAACTCCGAGGTGAGTTGGGAGATTACGCTTCTGCCTCGCACCATCCGGCAGATCTCTGAAAACGATAGGCTCTTACTATTCCTCATCATTGTTTCTATCAATATTCGTATTTATTATATGAATTTAAAAAAGGGAAGTCAAGCCATTTTTATTTTTTCGTTGACTGTTTTTTAATCTCTATGCTAGGATAAATAAGCAAAAATTATTCTAAAGATATGAACTATCGGAGAGGAGTCTATTATTTTTAAACAACTAAAATCAACATTTACACAATCTTATCATGAATTACGCAGTCTAAAAACAACCACAATAATTGCAATGGCAGTTAGTATTTCTGCAATATTTGGTCTTTTCTTTACCTTTCAGATCGGATCTTTCTTTCGATTTGGATTTTCATTTATTCCGAATAAACTTATAGCTTTTTTATTTGGTCCTGTTATTGGTGGTTTAACAGAAGGCCTTGCTGATATTTTAAAATTTCTTTTAAAACCACAAGGATTCTATTTTCCAGGGTACACCTTTAACGCAATTCTTAGTGGAATTATATCTGGTATATTTTTATACAAACGTCCGGTATCTTTCCCTCGAATTCTTGTTTCCAATATTGTTATTGCGCTTTTTATCAACAGCCTCTTAGGCACTTTCTGGCTATCTCTTATGTACAAAAAAGGATTTCTTGCCCTATTCCTACCAAGATTGTTGACACAGTTAATCACAATTCCCGTGAACAGTTTGACGTTTTATTACTTCCTAAGAGTAATATCTAACTGTAAATTTTTGATTCTTCTAAAAAATATAAAATAAAGTGCACAGAAAGTTTATATAAATTTCCTAATTTTATTCTTTTGTTTATTGTTTTTTTGTATATTTTGTTATATAATAGTACCAAGATATCTGGATCGAAAGATGATTCAAAATACATACATAAAGGAGAGATTCGCCATGGTAAATTTATTAACAGGCCCAAAAGGCAGTGGAAAAACACAACAAATGATTGAACTTGCAAATGAGAAGGTGAAAACTTCCAATGGTAACATCGTTTTAATTAAAAAAAGACATTGTGATACCTATAGTTTGGACTTTAACGTTCGTGCCATTTGTATGGCTGATTACACTGACATTTCTACTCTTGAAGAATTTATCGGATTTTTATATGGCATGGTAGCTGGAAATCATGACATTGAAACCATTTTCATCGACGGTGTTTTAAAACAAGCTGACATTAATATTAATAGTCTCCCTGATTTTCTTGAAAGATTAAATCAACTTTCCAAAGCAAATAATATCGATTTCGTTATCAGCGTGAGTGTTGATAAAGAACAGATAAAAAATATAGATTCAGATGACTTTGTGTTCTTAAATTAATTACAATATAGAAAAAAGGAATCGCCAAAAATTCGGCGATTCCTTTTTCTTTATTGTGCAAGTCTTGCATCAATATAATCAATTAATAATTTTATACTTCCATCTACTCCAAGTTTACTACTATTTATTGTGAGATCATAATTTCTAGAATCTCCCCATTTCGACTTGCAGTGGCTGTTGTGATACATCTTTCTTTTTAAATTTTGCTCTTCAATAAATCTTTCCGCCTCTTTATCAGACATATCATAAAGTTTTTTGATTCTGGAAATCTTATGTTCCATGTCTCCCGTAATAAAAATTGTGATCAATGATGGATAGCCTTTAAGTATTGTTTCTGAACATCTTCCGACAACGATAAAAGATTCGCCTGAATTTGCTCTATCCTTTAAAAATTCAAACTGAAGGTTCGCTACATTGTCCTGTGGCGATGAGCTCATCCCTTTGACAGTTCGATGAAAAAGTTTTATTTTCATCTTTTCATCAAACTCTTCTAGCACATCACTTCCAACATTCTTCTCTGCCGCAATCGCCTTTAAAAGATTGCGATCATAAAGTTGCATATTGTAATGTTCTGACAACTTCTGAGCAATCTCATGACCAGCACTTCCAAATTCACGTCCAATTGAAATTATCACCTGTCCCATAATATCCTTCCTCCTTTATTTTATTTATTATCATACCTTTTACAGATATCTCACATAAATTACAACAATTGAAATTGCAATCACAATTGCTGTAGCTGGAAACATTGTTTTACAATATTTCCCCCATTTAATGATATGCCCTTCCTTCGCCGCTGTAGCAATCCCTACTACATTTGCAGATGCACCAATAGGAGTTGCGCTTCCTCCAATATCTGTTCCCATAGCAAGAGTCCAGGAAAGCAATGAAAGATCAACACCCAATGTTTTTGAAAGATTGCTAATTACTGGAATCATAGTAGCTGCAAATGGAATATTATCAATAAAGGCACTTGCAATTGCAGAAACAACAATAATAATTACAATCATCAGTTTGACGTTTCCACCACTGATCTTTCCGATCCAGTCAGCCAATATTTTCAAAATTCCCGTCTGTTCCAGACCTCCAACCACAATAAATAATCCAATAAAGAATAATAACGTTTTATAATCGATTTTTTTAATGAGTTCGCCTGCATATTTTCCTGCTGCAATCAGAGAAGCTCCTCCTACAAGAACTCCAATAAATGCAACCGTAAGCCCTGTTTGCGCATGTGTAACCAACAATACAACAGCTGCAAGGAAAATTACCGTATTGATCACAAATCCACTTTTACTTTTGATTGCTTCAGATGGATTTGGATATACTTGCTGTTGTCCGCCTTCTCCTACAGTTTGAGTCAGTTCCTTACGGAAAATAAAGTAGAAATAAATTACAATAACAACCAGTGAAATCCCAGCGATTACTCCTGTGTTTTTCACAAAGTCAATAAATGAATATCCAAAAGAGGTTCCTATAATAATGTTCGGTGGATCTCCGCACATGGTAGCTGATCCTCCGAGGTTTGCGCAAAACACTTCTGCCAAAATCATCGGAACTGGATTGAATTTTAGTAATTGGGCAAGTTCAATTGTAACTGCCGCAAGAAATAAAATAACGGTAATGCTGTCAATAAACATTGCCAGGAAAAATGACAAAAGCATAAATGTCATAAAAATAGGTATAACCTGATATTTAACCATCTTGGCAATTTTCATGCAAAGCCATCTAAAAAATCCTACATGAGCCATTCCTTCAACCATAATCATCATACCGGTAATAAATATAATAGTCTCCCAGTTGATTCCCTTTGACGCTTCCCCTGCGGCTTCTGATACAATCCAAAAATCCGGTCGAAAAATGCTATGTAAATTCAGTGTCTCTACAATCGCTCCCATGTCATGCATAGCGAAACCTAGTACAAGCACTAAAGTTAATAACCCACAACCTAGTGTGATAATGTGCCTTTCCCACACTTCAGTAATAACCAGAATGAACATTGCTAAAAAAATTGTAACCGCTAATATCTGTGCTGCCATTTTCATTATCTCCTTTTTTAATTTTATCTGGTTTTAACGAACTCCGCATAACATCATAGCAGACTTTTTTTCCATTGACAATAAATTCATAAATTATTTATTTTTTATTTTCCCCATTTTCCAAACCCTTGCATTTTACCCTATAATATCGTAATATATAACGTGGAAGTAATTATATAAGGAGGATGCTATGGGAAACCGTACATATTATGATATTCTCGGTGTATCCAATGATGCCACGTTTGAAGAAATTACAAATGCAAAGAACCATTTGGCCAAGATTTATCATCCCGACGCCAATATAAAAAATAATATAGATACCACTGAATTTATGCAGGAAATATTAGAAGCATATCAAATTTTATCAAATCCAGAATCAAGGCGAAAATATGACGCCAGAATATATGGCAAAAGAAAAGGACGCGTTTTTCGTACCTATACAGTAGGCGATGGTGTAAAGGACGATACACAATCTTCTTTTATTACTTGTTGGAATGCTGCCTGTAAGTTACAAGAAATCGTTTCAAAGAGTAATTATTTACTAGAACAAAGTTCGAAATCAAAGTCAATTCCTACTAGATTCTTTCGTAAAATCGGAAGTGCTCCAAAAGTCGATTCACAAACAGCAGAAGAATTAAACCAGCTTTCCTTGGATGCCATTGGCTATATTACAACATTAAAGCTTGCAGAAATTCCCATGTGCTACTGGAATCAAGATGCCATGAATTGGGTTTTTATCCGTTGGAGCCAAAGACAAAATTCTGATTATCACTCATTATTTACAAAATACGATATCTTTATTGAAACCAATAAAAGTACTACAGAAAAATTAAAACTTCATTCTTCAAATAAGCACTTTCAAAATAGCTTAAAACGCCTTTTGAATTATGCCGTTCAATAAAAAGCCGTGAGAGATGATTCTCACAGCTTTTTTTATTCCCCTTCTCGTCCACGCAATTTTCTATAATAAATTCTTACTTTTTTCAGCATAGCTGTCAAATAACGAAATACTGGTTCTGTAGCAATTGAAAATACAACAAACAGCATAACACACTTTGTGGACATGCTTGTAATTCCAAATAAATCGTTCATAAATATACTACAAAACAGTAATCCCGCAATACTTCCACACAACACTACTCTTCGCATAGTATTCATTGGCGCACTTATTTTATAAAGAATCATAAATCCAACAATTGCCAAAAGCATTGTAGCTGCTGTAGAAATATCCTTGGAATTCACCGAAAAAGTCTGTCCAAAAACTACAAGCGAACCAACAGCCAACACATCTGTCAGAGCTGCTGGAAGTGCTTTTAGGAACACATTTGTAAGGAAATGTCCTTTGATAATATTTTTATTTGGTTCCATCGCAAGGAAAAATGCCGGTACACCTATAGTAAATGTACTAATCAAAGAAATCTGCGATGGTTCCAAAGGATAGGTAACCATAAAGATAACTGCAAACACAGATAATAAAAATGAAAAAATATTTTTCACAAGGAAAAGACTTGCTGAACGTTGAATATTATTTACAACCCTTCTCCCTTCCATCACTACTTCGGGCATACAGGAAAAATCTGACTCTAATAACACTAACTGAGAAGCCTGTGCTGCTGCTTCACTGCCAGATGCCATTGCAATGCTACAATCTGCGTCTTTCAAAGCTAACACATCGTTAACACCATCTCCTGTCATGGCTACCGTTCTTCCTTCTTTTTTTAGAATTTGGACAAAGTTCCTTTTCTGATTTGGTGTCACACGTCCAAACACAGTATTGTGGAGTACCGCATCCTTCATCTTCTCCGCAGTATCCAAGGTTGACGCATCAATATATCGGTCAGCGTTTTTGATTCCTGCCTGTTTTGCCACCTCTGAAACGGTAAGTGGATTATCCCCTGAAATCACCTTCACTTCTACCCCTTGTTCTGCAAAATATTGGAAAGTCTCTGCTGCTTGTTCTCGAATTGGATTTGCCATCAAAATATATGCTAATGGAAGAATTGCATGTTTTAAAGGCTTTCCATCGATTTCTTCATCATAAGTTCCAAATACCAATACTCGCACCCCCTTGGATGCATAGTTTGTGATTTCTTCTTCATACTTTTCGTATCGCTCTTTTAAGACAAATTCCGGTGCTCCTAAAACATAGACGTTATCTTCATATGTAACGCTACTATATTTTGTAGCAGAAGAAAATCCGGTTCTTTTTAATTCCTTCTTTCCTGTTGACGCTGTAAAATACTCTTTAATTGCAGACATTGTAATATTATCCGCATCCATAGCCGCAGCGAAATCACCAACCATCATACGAATTGGAGCCATCTCTTCCTCATCGTATTCCATTGTCGGAATAATCGATTGAACTTTCATCGTATTTTCTGTAATAGTACCTGTTTTATCTACACAAAGTACATCAACCCTTGCAAGCGTCTCTATACTCTTCATATCATGAAGTAATACTTGTTTTTTTGCAAGACGCATGGCACTTACGGCAAGTGCAACACTAGCCAGTAAGTATAAGCCTTCTGGAATCATTCCTATAATTGCAGCTACCATCGAGATAACACTTGAACGAAAACCTTCTTGCTGATAAAAAAATGCCTGAACAAATAAGAGGATCCCTATTGGTATAATTGCAATCCCCACTCCTTTTACCAATTTATCAAGGGATCGTATCATTTCTGATTGCTCTTTTGTCTGCATTTCTTTTGCCTTTAACGTAAGTTTAGATATATATGAATCGGCTCCTACACGCTCCAGTCTTGCATAACATTTTCCTGATATAATAAAGCTTCCGGACATCAGTTGGCTGCCTTTTCGCTTTGTAATCTCGTCCGATTCACCTGTCAAAAGTGACTCATTGACTTGAACTTCACCGGCACAAACTATGGCATCCGCACAAACCTGACTTCCTGCTTGAAATTCTACAATATCATCTAACACTAACTCTTCTGCATCTACGGTCCTTTTTTTTGAATCTCGAACCACAACTGCTTTGGGTGCATGGAGCATTGTAAGGTTATCCAATGTCTTTTTTGCCTTAATTTCTTGTACAATTCCTATCAGGGTATTTAAGATAATAACAGGTAAAAATGTTAAATTTCTAAAAGATCCCACGATACATAATAGAACACCTAATGCAAAAAAAATCAAATTAAAATATGTAAATACATTGTCATATATAATTTCTTTTTCTGTCTTTGACGGTGGATCTACAGATCGATTTTCCCATCCATGAAGCTTATGTTCCTGAACTTGTTGTTTCGTTAATCCCTTATGATATTCCGGAGCATACCTTGTGGTTGGAATCCTTCGGTTATTGTATTCTTCGATCTGCTGTTTTTGTCTTATTCTTTGCATAATCAAAATCCCCTTCATGTACCATATTCACTTTATCACTTGTAGCATTCCTAAGTTATTTTTATTCTAACACAATCTATTCCACTTTTTCATTATCTTCACTAAATATTAATAAGTTTAAATTCTTTTTATAATTTTATTAAGACATCTTCCCTTGTTTTATCCATCCATATCCTTTATAATGTAACATGAATTTTAAAAAGGATAAAGAAATGAGAAAACACTATGAAACTACGAAGTATTTTAGCAATTAAATGTGCAAAATGGACAAGTTCCATCATTAAAAAACTAAATCGTGGAAGTGGCGCTACACTTCCTGGATATGTTGCTTTAAAAATTGACCCTTCCATCCTTTCTGTACTAGCAGATATGGTCAAAGAAAAAATAATTGTTACAATGGGGACTAACGGAAAGACAACAACCAATGCGATTCTTTACAGTGCGCTTTGTGCCGAAGGTTATCAAGTAATCATCAATCGCACAGGAGCCAATATGCTAAACGGAATCGTATCTGCGTTTGTCCTATCCACAGATAAACATTGTCATCTGAATGCAGATTATGCCTGCATTGAAGTAGACGAACTTGCATCCGTACAAGTTCTTCCTCGTCTCAAACCAGATTGTGCACTTCTAACGAATATTTCCAGAGATCAGTTGGATCGATTTGGTGATATCGATTTGACATTTCATAAGATCAAAACTGCTTACCAAAGTGTACCAAATGCTACCTTGATCATTAATGCAGATGATGTCATTTCTTACTCTCTTGCAAAAGAAAGTGGAAATCCTATGATTACTTATGGAATTGATGAACAAATTTTTGATGAAACGTCTCGTTCTGATATTCGTGAAAGTACATTTTGTCATTTTTGTGGAGAAAAATTAAACTATGATTTTTACCATTACGGACAACTTGGAAGTTATCATTGTCCAAATTGTGGACTTTGTCGACCTGATCCTGATTTCACTGCAACAAATATTGAATTTGATGGCAATTTATATCATTTTAATTTCCGTGATCTAAACATTCATTCCACTATACAGACATCTTATAATATCTACAACACACTATCTGCCTACGCCGGATTACATGCATTAGGAGCTTCCATGACTCATTTTAAAGAAATGATTGAATCTTTCGACTATGGAAACAACCGCGAAAATGTCTTTATGATCCAAAACACAAAAATTCAGCTCCATCTTGCAAAAAATCCAGTTGGATTTCAACAAAAAGTTTCTATGCTTTTAAGAGATCAAAAAGATAAAGATATTATTGTTTTAATTAATGACGCATATCAAGATGGACGTGATGTTTCCTGGTTATGGGATGTTGATTTTCATCATCTTAGCCAGGCAAATGCCTCTACAATCACAACTGCCGGAACAAGAAAATACGATATGGCTTTACGTCTTAAGTATGAAGACATTCCATACCATATTAGTGATGATCTAAGAGCAACCATTACGGACTTAATTTCTACCGGTACGGGAAATCTCTATCTTGTTGTAAACTACACCGGACTACTACCTTGTAATCAGTTACTCGCAAAACTAGAAAACGAATTTAAAGGAGGAGAAAAGGCGTGAAATTAACAATTGGACATCTTTATCCAGACCTTCTCAATTTATACGGAGACCGAGGTAATATACAATGCTTTTGTAAGCGTTTGCAATGGCGTGGAATCGACTGCGAAGTAATCCCTTATCTTTCTGGTGATCGGGTTGATTTTGATAAGCTTGATATTGTATTTTTAGGTGGGGGTTCTGACCGTGAGCAAGAAATCGTTTGTCACTATCTAATGGAGATCCGTGAATCTTTCTACAACTACATCGAAGACAATGGTGTAGTTCTTGCAGTTTGCGGGGGATACCAGCTCTTAGGGAAATATTACCAAACAGATTGTAAAAAAATCGAAGGACTTTCTATTCTTGATATTACATCAGAGTGGAATGAGCCTCGTTTGATTGGAAATATCGTTCTAAATTCTCCCCTTTCTTCCCGTCCTGTCGTTGGATTTGAGAATCATGCCGGTCGTACCAATATTGGATCTCACACAGCTTTTGGAAGTGTTGTACGCGGCCATGGAAATAACGGTACTTCTGGTCAAGAAGGGGTTATTTATAAAAACCTCGTCGGAACATACTTACATGGTCCACTCCTCCCAAAAAACCCAGAGATCTGTGATTATCTCTTAAGTTGTGCTTTGAAACGAAAATACGGAAATGAGATTGCATTGAGCCCGTTAGAAGACACACTAGAGCATAACGCGAATAAAATCATGGCTGATCGTCAAGAATGACGCATTTTAAAAGGATACGGAATGACCGTATCCTTTTTCTTAACCATTCACATAAAATTCGATATCAATTAATAAATTTGCAAATTCTTCTTCTACATTCTTTTGCTCATTCGTACAATTGTTTGGAAAATGAAAAGCTGGAATTCCAATGATAATATGATTTGCCGCCTTCCAGTCTCTTCTTAGCGTATCCTCTAACTGTTCCCATCCGTCATACTCCACCAAAATGCAAGTCCTTAAATTGCATCGCATTCGTTCTAGAAATTTTGTAAAATACGGTACTTCTTTTAGATTCTGATTTCTAATAATTTCTAGCGCCTTTTCAATCGTTTGCTTTAACGGTAGCAAATCTTCTTTCCTTAGTTTCTTCATATTTCTCCTCCCGTTCACATTCTTGCTTCTTTCATTTTACCACATGAATCATTTTTTTCATAAATCCGACGCTTTTCTATAGTGAACAGGCAAAATTTTTATAAAAAAATAGAACATCCTACAAGAATGCTCTATTTTTCGCACATTAATTATATTTACGTTTTCTAGCAGCTTCAGATTTCTTTTTACGTCTTACACTTGGTTTCTCGTAATGTTCTCTTTTGCGAATCTCTTGCTGAATTCCTGCTTTCGCACAGTTTCTTTTGAATCTGCGTAAAGCACTATCTAACGTTTCGTTTTCTTTAACGATTACATTTGACATAGTCTCACACCTAACCTCCCCTCCAGCCTTGTATTGTGCATCATACGACTGTTCGGGTATATTTATTGCACTAAAAATTATTATAGCATATTTTATAAAAACGTCAACTATTTCCTCGAAATTTTTCTAAGAAATTTGTTCTTCCAATGTTTCTTTTGCCTTTAAAAGAGCCGCTTTAATTCCCTCTGGATTTTTTCCTCCTGCTTGTGCCATGTTTGGTCGGCCGCCACCACCGCCGCCAACAAGCGCTGCGATTGCCTTTACAAGGTTTCCTGCGTGAGCTCCTTGTTTTAATGCTGAATCAGTAGCTGTAACCATCAGATTTACTTTTCCCTCATTGGCAGATGCAAGCACGATAACTCCATCACAAAGCTGATCTTTTAACTGATCTCCCAACTCGCGAAGTCCATTCATATCAACTCCATCAACTTGGGTAGCCAAAAGTTTTACTCCTTTTACCTCTTCGACCTGACTTAAGACGTCTCCCATAGCATCTTGAGCAAGCTTACTTTTCAGACTTTCTACTTCGGAGTGAAGTTTTTTATTATCATCCATAAGGTGCTCTATTTTATCTAAAAGATTCTCCGGTGTTGATTTTAAGACTTTTGCTGCTTCTAATAATTTCGCTTCTAATGAATTGTAATATGCCATCAATCCTTCTGATGTCAGCGCCTCAATACGGCGTACACCTGCCGCAACACCAGTCTCTGATAGAATTTTAAACGCCATAATTTCACTTGTGTTTTTCACATGGGTACCACCACAAAATTCAATAGAACAATCTCCCATATTTACTACGCGGACAATATCACCATATTTTTCACCAAACAGCGCTTGAGCCCCTGTTTTTTTTGCTTCTTCAATTGGCATATTTTTAATCACAACCGGCATAGCTTGTGTAATATATTCATTAACCATTGTCTCTACATTATTAAGTTCTTCCTGACTTAAAGCTGAAAAATGGGTAAAATCAAAACGAAGTCTATCTTCATTCACACTAGATCCAGCCTGTTCTACATGTGTTCCCAGTACAGTACGAAGTGCTTTTTGAAGCAAATGAGTTGCACTGTGGTTTCGTGCAGAAAGTGCACGTTTCTTTGCGTCTACTAAAAGTTGCACCTGATCTCCAACTTTCAACATGCCTTTTACAACCACTCCCACATGTCCGATTTTTCCACCTAAAAGTTTTACAGTGTCTTCTACTTTAAACTCGCCATCTACGGTAGAAATAATGCCTGTGTCGGCTTCTTGACCACCACTGGTAGCATAAAATGGTGTCTCATTTACAAAAATAGTTCCTCGATCCCCCTCTGTAAGAGCCTCTGTCACCTCTGCTTCTGTTGTGAGCACTGTGATTTCTGATTCGTATTTAAGGTGATCGTAACCAACAAATGTACTTGTAACTGAAGGATCGATAGACTCATATACTGTAACATCTGCCCCCATATAATTTGTTACCCCACGGGCAGCTCTGGCAGTCTCTCTTTGCACTTGCATAGATGCTCTGAATCCTTCTTCGTCTACATCAAATCCTTTTTCTTCCAAAATCTCTTTGGTAAGGTCAATTGGGAAACCATAAGTATCATATAAACGGAATGCATCTTCTCCACTTAATGTTTTCACATGATCTGTTTCCATTTGTGCAACAATATCTGATAAGATTTTTAGTCCCTGGTCAATGGTTTTGTTAAATTGTTCTTCTTCTTTTACAATTACATTCAGGATGAAATCTCTTTTCTCTTCTAATTCCGGATATCCATCTTTGGAACCTTCTATCACTGTCTGTGCTAATTCTGGTAGGAAACTTCCTTCGATACTTAAAAGTCTTCCATGGCGACATGCTCTTCTTAAGAGTCTACGAAGAACATATCCTCTACCCTCATTTGACGGCATAATACCATCTGAAATCATAAAGGTAACAGAACGTACATGATCTGTAATTACACGGATTGATACGTCTGTTTGATCCTCTTTTCCGTATTCTACATCTGCTAAACGGCACACATGTGTACGAAGTGCTTTTAGTGTATCTACATCGAAAATTGAATCTACATCTTGAACAACAGAAGCAAGACGTTCCAGTCCCATTCCTGTATCAATATTTTTCTGTTCAAGCTCTGAATAGTTTCCTTTTCCATCGTTGTCAAACTGTGTAAACACATTGTTCCAAATTTCCATATATCGGTCGCATTCACAACCTACTGTACAGTCTTTCTTTCCACAACCATACTTTTCTCCACGATCATAATATATTTCCGAACATGGTCCGCATGGTCCTGATCCGTGTTCCCAGAAGTTATCTTCTTTTCCGAATTTAAAAATTCGTTCTGCCGGAATCCCCATTTTTTTATTCCAAATTTCAAATGCTTCATCATCTTCTTCATATACGGATGGATATAACCTGTCTGGGTCTAGTCCTACAACTTTTGTAAGAAATTCCCATGACCACTCAATTGCTTCAGTTTTAAAATAATCGCCAAAGGAAAAATTTCCAAGCATCTCAAAAAATGTGCCATGACGTGCTGTCTTACCAACATTCTCGATATCCCCTGTACGAATACACTTCTGACAAGTTGTAACTCGTGTTCTTGGCGGTATCTCCTGACCTGTAAAATATGGCTTTAATGGCGCCATTCCTGAATTTATCAACAGAAGACTTTTATCATTATGTGGCACTAAAGAAAAACTCTTCATCGCTAAATGTCCTTTGCTTTCAAAGAACTCTAAAAACATCTTCCTAAGTTCATTTACTCCATATGGTTGCATCGTTTCTCCCTCCAATTTCTTCATCTTCGGCAATCGTCGCCTTAATGCGTCTTTTGTTTTCACTTATATCGTATATTTGAAATCTGTCAGTTTAAAATCCTGCAGATATATACATATTATCAAACAAACAGAGTGGATACATACCCACTCTGTGCGTCTAGTCTATAATACCATAGCTTCCCTATATTTTCAAATACTATTTAAGTTCAATTTCCTCTAGTTCTTTCGGTGGAATCTCCTTACTAGAGCTCTTCACATAATCCGCAAGTGCTTTCTTCGCCTTCGCAACCGGAATATTTGTTCCAGCGCCAGCAATACAACCTCCCGGACAACCCATTCCCTCAATTAGACAACCATTCATCTTCCCTGCTTTCGCAAGTGTCAAAATTTTCTTACAGTCCGCCAGACCTTCCGCATGCTGAATCTTTACTTCAACTTCTGGATAATACACATTTACACATTTCTTGATTGCTTCCGCCACACCACCTGAAGCCGCATACCCTCTTCCTGCTCCAGTGGCATTATGGAAGGATGATTCGGAAGCATACTGCGAAAGATCTATTCCTTTCGCATCAAACATTGCCTGAAGTTCTTCATAAGTCACAACAAAATCCACATCACTTCGAACCGTTCTTCGAGACGCCTCAAGTTTTTTTGCTGCACATGGGCCTATAAACACAACTTTCGCATCTGGGAATTCTTTCTTAATTGTTCTCGCTGTAGCCACCATAGGGGTAAGTTCCTCAGAAATTTCGTTGATCAAATCTGGAAAATATTTCTTCGCAAGCATAGCCCATGATGGACAGCAAGAGGTCAACAGAAATGGGAGTTCCCCTGAAACCACCTTATCAACATAGTGATGTGCTTCCGAGATTGCACCAATATCCGCTCCTAGGGCCACTTCATAGACATCTGAAAACCCTAATTCCTGCAAGGCCGCTTTGATGTTTCTCGGCGTAATACTAGCTCCAAATTGTCCTACAAAAGCAGGTGCAATCTCCGCTATAATTTGTCCTCCTTCTTTCAATGCTCGTGTAAGCTGAAAAATCTGAGACTTATCAGAAATCGCTCCAAATGGACAGCTAACCATGCACATTCCGCAAGAAACACATTTGTCATCGTCAATTCTTGCTCTTCCATATTTGTCTGACACAATGGCTCCTACACCACATGCTTTCTTACATGGTCTTTCTTTTTTAGCAATTGCATCATATGGACAGACTGCTTTACATTTTCCGCACTTAATACACTTACTTTGATCAATCACTGATTTTCCGTTTACAAAAGATATCGCACCTTTTGGACAGACTTCTTGGCAAGGATGTGCAAGACATCCTTTGCACATGTTGGTTACTTCATACTTATTTTCCTCACAAGCTTCACAGGCTGATGGAATCACTTGCATAAGAGGTGGTTCATAATATTTTTCAGATATGTTACTTGCTTTCACTCCCGCAGTTAGAGGAATCGGTTTATTTTCCGGGCGAAGAGACAAGCCCATTGCAAGTCTTAAGCGTTCTCTTACAACCGCACGTGCACGGTAAATACTTTCTCTATATCTTTCATCTTCTGTAACAATTTCATACGGAAGCGCTTCCATATCATTTAATAAATTATCTTCATCTGCTTTAAATCCTAATTTAGCAACTTCTACGAATACTCTTCTTCGAATCGCTCTAACAGGTGTATCCAATCCTCTCATTGTACTTTTCCTCCCATTTTAAATCAGCTTCCCAGTTTAACAACCTCTTCATGCATTTGGGTTTATTCTCCAAGTAAGCCACTATACAAATCATCATACTGCTTGGCTGAATTTTTCCAAGAAAAATCTGCATTCATTGCACGTTCTACAATCTTATTCCATTCTCTTTTTTTGTCATAAAAGATATGCTCAGCATAACGAATGGTTCCCAGCATCTCATGGGCATTGTAGTTCGTAAAACTAAATCCTGTTCCTGTTTTTTCAAATTCATTGTAAGGGTCTACCGTATCTTTTAATCCTCCTGTTTCCCTTACAATCGGGATCGTTCCATATCTCAAGCTCATCAACTGACTAAGTCCACATGGTTCAAATAAGGATGGCATAAGAAATGCATCACAAGAAGCATAGATTCTATGAGAAAGATCTTCTGAATAGAAAATATTAGCCGAAACTTTGCCAGCATACTTCCACGCAAAATGTCGGAACATATTTTCGTACTTTGCTTCTCCTGTTCCAAGAACAACAATCTGAACCGCATCCTGGCACAAATCATCCATAATACAATCGATTAAATCAAAACCTTTTTGATCAGTAAGTCTTGATACCATTCCAATCATCATAACTTTTGGATCTTTCTCAAGTCCCAACTCCTCTTGAAGTGCCTGCTTATTTAACGGCTTATTTTTACGAAAATCATCTACACTAAACTGCTTTGCAATTCTTTCATCTTTGAATGGGCAGTAAATATCATAGTCCAATCCATTTACAATTCCACAAAGATCATTTGATCTTGCACTCATAAGACCATCAAGACTTTCTCCGTAAAACGCTGTTTTGATTTCTTCTGAATATGTCTGGCTGACTGTTGTCACTTTATCTGCATACACAATACCACCTTTTAAAAGATTTGCATCTTTATATGCTTCCATCTTATCTGGAACAAAATAATAATCTGGAAGTCCTGTGATCTGTTGTACACTTTTTGTATCCCATACCCCTTGAAATTTCAGGTTATGTATTGTCATAACCGTCTTGATCCCACGATAGTATTCCCCTAAAAATCGGAAATTATCAAGGTACACCGGAATCAAGCCCGTCTGCCAATCATGACAATGAATCAAATCTGGTCTGTAATCAATTACTGGGAGTATGCTCAGCACTGCCTTGGAAAAGAATGCAAACTTCTCAATATTCCATTTTGGATCTCCATCATATGGTGCAAATCCACTAAAGTAATATTCATTGTCAATAAAATAAAATGTGATATTCTCATACACATATTTTAAGATTCCCACGTATTGATCTTCTCCTGCAATATTCATGTAAAAATGATCTATATATTCCATCTGATCTTTCCATTTTGCATGAATACAAGTATACTTAGGCAACACTACTCTAACATCATATTTTTCTTTATCAAAGTTTTTCGGAAGGGATCCTACAACATCTGCCAGACCTCCTGTTTTTATAAAAGGTACACATTCTGAAGAAGCAAATAAAATATTTTTCATAGATATAATCCTCCATCTTTCGCGAGTTTATAAAAGAGTTTTCTATACTTTGTATTATACCTCATTTCTCATCCAATGAAAAGTTTTATCTGTGTTTATATTCCAGTTGTATAGTGTCTGCGATTAGCGCTATAAATTCCGAATTTGTAGGCTTTCCTTTTCCTGTACTTACCGTATATCCAAACAATTCATCTAATGTATCTAATTTGCCCCTATTCCACGCCACTTCTATTGCATGGCGAATTGCACGCTCAACCCTACTTGAAGTTGTTTGATATTTTTTAGCTACCGTTGGATATAAAACTTTCGTTATCGCATTTAGCACATCCATATCTTCTACTGCCATCATAATAGCATCTCTTAAATAGTGGTAGCCTTTTATATGTGCTGGAATCCCTATTTCATGGAGCATACTCGTCACTCGATTTTCCAAGTTTTCTTCATAAACATTTGTATTTCCTATGGTACCATCTTGTTTCTTATCCTGAGTATGGTGCACTTTTCTTGTCGTTTTTATACGATTTAATAACGTTTGGTTATTAAAGGGTTTCATAATATAGTATGATGCGCCTTTTTCAAAAGCGTCCTCTGTTATTTTTTCTTGTCCTACTGCTGTAACAACAATAAAATTTGGTCGTTTTTTGAGTGTTCTGTCTTTATTTACCTGTTCCATCACAGACAATCCATCCATTTTCGGCATGATCAGATCGAGAAGTACAACATCCGGTTGCTTTCGTTTTATAATCTGACACACTTCTTCTCCATTTTTCGCCTTTCCTACAACACTCAATTCACTATCCATACTAATAATTTCCTCTAGCAAATCAAGTATCTTATCATTATCGTCCGCGATGGCCACGTCTAAATGACTCATAACTCACTCCTCTTTCAGACCACTATCAAGAATGCCATCTTCCTAAATTATTATATATTCAAAATATACTTATAATCAAGGAAAACATGACACAATTTTTCGACAAAATATGACTGTTGCTTGATTCTTTTATCATTTTCTGTCAATTAATACTATTCTTTGAGCGTGTTATATTATTCAAAAAACAACGAAAAAAGCTAAAATTATAATGAAAAAGGATCTGTTTCGCACAACAGACCCTTTCCTAAAGACGAGATTAAGCTTCTACAAATTGGTCTTTTCCAACATTACATAGTGGACACTCAAAATCATCTGGAAGATCTTCCCATTTTGTACCTGGTGCAATTCCTCCTTCTGGATAACCAACTTCCTCGTCATACTCCCAACCACAAACTTCACATACGTATTTCATTCTATTTCCTCCTAACCATTTGTTCTATACTGATTTACGGCTTGATTCTATCATATTTTATCATATTCTACAATAAAAAATTCCCTTTCTCACATTTCTTTTTATTAAAATGCATAGAATAAATTGACAAAGCATAAAGCACAAGATATAATGTAGGCATTATGATCTAAGAAAGTGAGGTGGACAAAATGAAACAATTAATTCTGGTAAAATCAATCGTCATTTTGTCCACTGAGTAAGTACCTTTTTATTCAGTTGAATTTGCGTCTCTGATTTTATCAGAGGCGCTTTTTATTTTTATTTTAAAGAAAGAGGTACATTTATGAAAGAAAATATCTATATTCATCTTCTGAAACACAAAAGTTTTATGGGCTTTTGGGGATCTACAACCTTATTACGTCTTGCATCTAACATCCTACAGTTTGCATTGGCAATTTATGTTCTTGATCTAACTGGGTCTGCTTTCGTATATTCTACCATTCTGTCTATCATTATCCTTCCTCGTATCCTTTGCAGTTCTTTTGCCGGATATTTAGCAGATTGGAAAGACAGTATACAAATCCTCCATTATGGAACACTCGGATTAGCTTGTTTAATGGCTTGTTTTTTTGCCATCCATTGGCTTATGATCCCCTTAACTATTCCCCTCATTTATGCCTTTGTGATTTTCTTGGAAGGGTTTGAAACATTTTTAGGCCCCACAGAGGGAAAAATTCTAATTTGCATTGTAACAAAAGAAGAACTTGCTCCTGCAAGTAAAATTTCTTCTTTAGATGATGGTATTGTTGAAATTCTGTCACCTGTAATTGCCTCTCTTTTCTATGGTTATCTTGGCCTTACAGGTATCTTTGAAATCACACTTGCCCTGGAAGGAATTGCATTTCTCTTAACATTCTTGATTCGACGTAGGTCAGATTGTATATGTGCAAATGATAATTCCGAAAAATTCCAGACATTTTCCTTAAAAAGCGCACTCTTTTCCTATAAAGAGGCGTTTCTTAGCTTAAAAAATCATCCCTATGTTATTGGAATCATTCTGTTTGCACCCCTTTTTAATTTTTTTGTCAGCCCTTTATTGTCTGTTACTGCATCCCATTTTTTTCGTGTGACAATGCACGCCAGTGTGGGAATGTATGCTATGTTTAACACTGTATTGGGGATAGCTGGCTTATTTGCACCATTTCTCGCTATGTTTTTTATCAACAATGATGACGAATACAAAGCAAATAAAAATGGCACTGCTGCTTCTATCCTAGTTTTATTGTGTTTAAGCTGCATCCTATATTGGGGTACAAATATCCTTTCTAAAAACAGCTCCTTGTACATCGTAACCCTAGCAATGGCATTCCTTGTAGCAATTGTAACCATCATGAATATTGCCACTTCCATTACCATAAAAAAACGGATTCCAGAACAACTAATGGGAAGGGTAATTTCTATGATTCAGCTATGTGCCACAATTTCTGTACCTATAAGCCAACTGTTTTACGGTTTCTTCGCAGATAAATGTTCAACAATAATCTCTTATCTGATTTCCACCTTTGGTCTTGTCCTTACTTTAGGAGTTATGAAGAAAACCTATTGCCTAATTCAATCCATTGAGGAGGTTTAAAAAACGATGAAAGAACTTTCTCTCTCTTAAAAGTTTCTGGTACGCACAACCCGCTCCATGCATTATGGTGCCTTTCTCATTTCAGAGATTGGCACCATTTTCTACGATCACATTAAGAAATCAACAAGTAATAGAACTGACATAATTCCCCACATCACTCCTAAAATTATATAAACAATGTCCCTTGTCCGAAGCCCTATATATAAATTTTTCCCACCGTTCGTTGCCGCAAAAATAACAAGGATATCCTTATATGGTTGATTTAAATACATCTTAATTCCCATCATAACCAAACAAGAAATAATGCAAACAGTCAAACTAACATTTTGGCTCTTTAATTGAATATCTTTTGGAACTTTCTCTATCGTGTCTGCTATTTTACACTGTTCCTTTTCCGTTTTTTCTTCGTTCACTTCCGATGCTCCTTTCATTCCTTCTTATGTAATTCACTCGTA
>JAHHTL010000029.1 GCA_020024635.1 Ruminococcus sp. | reverse complement strand
AGAAATTCCAAAGAGAAGAGAAAGAACTTCGATAATAACCGATTCTTTTCCTATTAAAAAGAATGTTTTTTTGATTTAAACATAGAAAAATGTCTCCAATTGTCGAAAAAAGGTAGACAATATAGCAAAAAAAAGGTATCATGTAAGAGGAATACTAGAAATTTAGAGGCTGTCAAATTGGAAAAAAATGGAAATAAAAGGAGTAAAAATTGGAGGATTATACGGTATATAACAATCATTATCGATACATGAATCGCGTGCTAAATTCGTTAAAAATGCACAATTCGAGTATTCCGATAACAGGAGGATCGTTTTCAGAAGTGTTTCGCACGACAGGGCAAAGTAGTATAGAAGTTCCCGAAAGTATGGACTCTATTTTTGAAGAAGCTTCAGAAAGATATCATGTACCATTGAATCTTCTTAAGGCAGTTGCAAAAGCGGAGTCTAATTTTAATGAAAAAGCTGTATCTAGCGCAGGAGCCCAAGGAGTGATGCAGTTAATGCCGGCTACCGCAAGAGCACTGGGGGTGGAAGATCCTTTCGATGCCCGTAGTAACATCATGGGTGGGGCAAAGTATTTGTCAGAAAAATTAGAACAATATCATGGAAATATTGATCTTACACTTGCATCTTACAACGCAGGAAGTGGCAATGTAAGTAAATACGGAGGAGTACCTCCGTTTCCGGAGACGATAAATTACATCAAAAAGATCAAAGAATATATGGGAATGGAATTAAGTGCAAATAGAAGTGTACAGACAGCACAGCGAGGAAATATAGGATTTAACATGCCGTACTTGACAACAGGAACCGAACTTGGCAATGCACTTTACATGATAGAAGTAATGAAATTAAAGATGCAAAATCAGTTACATGACGTGATTATTTAAGGAGTGATAAAATGGCTTTTGGAAATGTCATACCAATGTCTCAGAAAGCATTGGATTATTTGTGGAAAAAACAAGAAGTTACAATGGACAATATTTCAAATGTAAATACACCTGGTTACAAGAGGAAAGAGATTGCATTTGAAGACACTTTTTTAAGCAAGTTAAAAGCGGCGGCCAGTATGAATGATCCCCAGAAGGTGCGTGCGGCCATTGATGACTCAAACTACAACATATATGAACGAACCGATGCCGCAAGAGTGGATGGCAATGGAGTAAATATGGATGTGGAATATACCGAGTTGGCGAGGACAACCTTACATTATCAGTACCTCGTTCAATCAGTAAGTAGTGATATTTCAAGATTACGTAGCGCCATTAAAGGACAATAGTTACAAAAGATAGAAGTTTATAAAGGGAAAGATAAGATGAGAACAGAGTTTATTCAGCAAATACAATTCGGAAAATTTAGTGATGGTTCCAATCGTATAGAACAAGGGCAGACAACATCGGCGTTTCATGAGATTTTTAATGAAACGGTACAGAATGTAAAAGATACAGAGAAAACATTGACAAATCAGCAATATTTACTTGCTACGGGACAGATTGAAGACGCGCACACGGTAATGATCGCGGCTTCACAGGCACAAGTTGCAGTAGATATGTTGGTACAACTTCGAAACAAAGCACTGGAGTCTTACAATGAACTGATGCGTATCAATTTATAATGAACGATAAGGGGATGGATGAATAGATGGAGACAAAGGCGATGAAAGAGAAGTTTGAAGGCGTTACAGAGTTTATAAAGAAATTAAGCAGTAAAACCAAAAAACTGATAATAGCAGGGGCAGCAATACTTGTGATTGGTGCCGTTGTTATTGCGTTGGTTTTAAATAATAAACCCTATGAAGTGCTATTTTATGAATTAGGACCAGAAGAATCCCAGCAGATTGTAAATAAACTGCAAGAAGATGGCGTGGAGTTCCGGTATAAGGGTGATAGCGCAATCATGGTAAAAAAAGAGGAAGTGGATCAGGTCAAAGCCAAACTGGTACAAGAGGGATATCCCAAAAGTGGATTTACATATGATACCTATACACAGAATGCAGGGCTTATGACCACAGATTCCGATAAACAGTTGTATAAATTGTATGAACTTCAAGATCGAATCGGAGCGACCATTCGATCTTTTGATGGAGTAAAGGATGCCAAAGTTACAATTGCACTGGGTGAGGAAAGTAAATATGCACTTGATGAAAGTGCAAAGGAGAAATCTACAGCAACAGCAGTTGTCACCATGCAAGATGGCGGCGCTCCTACAGAGAAGCAGGCTGCGGCAGTACAACGATTGGTTGCAAAGAGTGTGCCAAAGATGCGCATGGAGGATGTGGCTGTCTTTGACGGTAATATGAATGATGTATCCGTGCAAACCAAAGATGGAAAGACAGGAAGTGATGCAGAAGAGATTGCACAGGTTGTAGAAGAGCAGATTGCAAAGAATGTAATGAAAGTTTTAAGTCCGATTTACGGAAATGAAAACGTACAGGTATCTGCAAGAGCACAGATTAACATGGAACAGCTGATTCGAGAAGTTACGACCTATAATACGCCGGAAAAGATTGACAGAAATGACAAAGTTGGAATTGTCAGTAAAGAAGAACTTCACAACGAAAGAGCAAACAATACCGATGGAGCTTCTGGGGTTGCAGGAGCAGAGACGAACGCGGACACGCCGCAGTACAATACCGATGGCGAAGGTGGTACCAGCGCCAGTAGTGAAACAATTTCAAAAGAGTATCTGGTGAATCAAATCAAAGAGCAAGGGCAGGTAAGTCCGGGAGCCCTTGATAATCTAACGATTTCCGTTGCAATCAATCAAAATGGATGGGAAAAATTGTCCGAGGCAAAGGTAAAGGAACTGGTAGGAAATGCCAGTGGTATAGCAGCGGAGGATCGCGGTGAAAAGATTGCCGTTGCCAGTGTTGATTTCTATCAAAAGGACGACTTGGAAGAAACATCCAATGGTGTTCAACTTGGAAAATATGCCCCTTGGTTGATTATTGGACTGATCGCCTTACTGGTTCTTGCCGGAATTGTATTACTGGTTATATTGTTAGTGAAAAAGAAGAGAAGAAAAGCGAACGAATTAGAAGAAGAGGAACTAGAAGACATCGCGGTAAGTCGTGGAAATAGTGAGACGGAAGACAACCTTGAAATCCTTGAGATTCAAAATGACAAAGGACTTCAACTTAAGAGAAATGTTAGAGAATTTTCCGATAAGAATCCGGAAATATCAGCACAATTGATCAAGAGCTGGTTAAATGGAGGTGACGAAAATGGACACTAATAAATTACTTCCAGAGCAAAAAGCAGCAGCTGTGATCGTATCTCTCGGGGCAGACAAAGCATCAAAGATATACAAACATTTGAGCGAATCTGATATCGAGAAATTGACCATTGAGGTTGCAAAATTGGGACACATTTCTCCGGAACAGACGGAATCTGTTTTGGATGAATTTTATAAGACGTGTGTGACACAAAAAGTGGTTACAGACGGTGGAATGGAATATGCAAGAACGGTTTTGGAAAAGGCGTTTGGAGAGTCTACCGCACAGAATTTATTAGACAAACTTTCCAATTCTATGAAAACAAGACCGTTTGAATTTATTCGAAAGAATAGTGTCAAAACTTTATACTCTTTTTTACAATATGAGCGTCCACAGACGATCGCACTGGTGTTATCCTATGCGGAGCCGGATCAAGCGGCAAGTGTCATTAGTGAACTGCCAAAGGAAAAACGTATTAAAGTAGTAGAAAGTGTTGCAAAAATGGAAAGTGTTTCCCCGGAAGCAGTTAAGATTGTAGAAGAATCTCTGAAAAAGAAATTCCAAAATATTCTCACAACAGACTTTACTACAATTGGTGGAATCGATTATGTGGCAGATGTTATGAACCACATGGATCGAGGAAATGAAAAATACATCTTTGACGAACTTGGAAAAGAAAATGAAGAGTTGGCAGATACAATTCGTAAGAAAATGTTTGTATTTGAAGATATTGTATCTATGGATAATCGATCAATTCAAAGATTTATTCGTGAATGTGATATTAAAGATATCGTATATGCATTGAAGGGATCGGAAGATAATATCAAGGAACTTATTTTCTCCAATGTTTCTTCTAGAATGGCGGAAAGTATTAAATCTGACCTTGAAATTACAGTCAATGTACGTTTGCGTGACGTAGAAGAAGCACAGCAGAGAATCGTAGGCGTAATACGACGCCTGGAAGAAGCCGGAGAACTAATTATTGTCAAAGGCGGAAAGGATGAAATCATTGTCTAATATTAGAAAAGTTTTCAATCAAGACAGGCTGATGCAGGCTAGTGAATTGTTTTCTGACTTTACAGTTCCAATGGAAGAAGAAGAGGAAGAAGACACAGAACTAGAGGACGGCGTCGAAGAAGAGCAAATACGCTCGGAAAAAAGAGAAGAAGAAATCATTGCCAAAGCACAACAAACGGCACAGCAGATTCTAAAGGATGCGAAAGAAGAAGCGGAACTCCTAAGAGAGCATGCATATGAAGAGGGAAGAAAAAAAGGAGAAGAAGACGGCTTCAAAGAGGCATACCAAGAGCAGAGAAGATATTTGGATGAAGAATTACGCAAGCTGCAAAGAAATATTGCAGATGTAGTGCAAAGTGTTACAAGAGAAAAAGAATATATTATGGAAAAGTACATTGATGACTTGAAAAATCTTGTGCTTGTAATTGCGGAAAAGATTATTCAGACAAGTATTCAATCCAGTGGAGAGATTATCAAGCGAATGATTCTTTCTGCTACAGATAAAATGAAAAAACGTCAATGGGCAAAGATTTACATAACGAAATGTAACACAGGGGTTTCTCTGGAAGGAGATACAAAGTTCTTAGAAGCTTTGTCGAATTTGTCAGAGAATGTAAAGGTCATCATGATGAACAATGGAGAAGAAGGAAGTTGCATTATTGAGCTTCCGGATGAAATTGTGGATGCAAGTGTAAGTACACAGCTAGAAAATATCAAAGACGTTTTGAACAATGCTAAATTATAATTTTATGAATCAAGGGAAATGACAATGCTGAAGAAACTTACAGAACTGATTCAAAATACAGAATCGGTAAGTTATATAGGTAAAATTGAAAATGTGGTAGGGATGTCCATTGAATCTTCTGGTAACAAAGCCAGTATCGGCGATATTGCCATGATATACAATGAAGAGAAAAAGGAACAAATTCCCGTAGAAGTTGTTGGATTTAAAAATGATAAAATACAACTTATGGCTTATGACAATATGAATGGAGTCGCCGCCGGAAGTTTTGTGCGAAATACAAAAAAACGTTTGAAAATACCGGTAGGCGAGTTTTTACGAGGAAGAGTCATTGATGCCATGGGCAGACCAATGGATGATTTGGGGAAATTTGAATCACAACGACACTACTATGTGGAAAATTCTTACACCAATCCATTACAAAGACCTCCGATTACGGAGACGTTGGAGTTTGGGGTAAAGGCAATTGATGGATTAAATACAGTTGGAAAAGGACAACGTATTGGAATTTTTGCCGGAAGTGGTGTTGGAAAAAGTACATTGCTTGGAATGATCGCAAGAAATGTAAAGACCGATATCAATGTGATCGCTCTTGTAGGAGAGCGTGGAAGAGAGGTTCGAGAATTCATCGAGAAAGATTTAGGACCGGAAGGACTAAAAAGAAGTATTCTCGTTGTTGCAACGTCAGATCAGCCGGCTATGCTCCGCATGAAATGTCCTCTTGTAGCCACAACAATTGCAGAGTATTTTCGGGATCAGGGAAAAGATGTACTGCTTATGATGGACTCTCTAACTCGATTTGCAATGGCACAAAGAGAAATTGGGTTAGCCATTGGAGAACCACCTATTGCAAGAGGATATACCCCTTCGATTTATGCAGAGTTTCCGAAATTGCTTGAGAGAAGTGGAAAGTTTGAAAAAGGTTCTATTACAGGAGTTTACACAGTTCTTGTAGAAGGGGATGATACCAATGAACCTATCGCCGATACCGTAAGAGGTATTTTGGATGGGCATATTGTCTTAAGTAGAAAACTTGCCAATGAAAATCATTTTCCGGCCATTGATGTGAATGCAAGTATTTCCCGTTTGATGGCAAATATCGTTCCGGAGGAACACAAAGAAGTCGCCTCAAAAATGCGAGATATTCTTAGTATTTATGCAAAAAATGAGGATTTGATTTCCATCGGTGCGTACAAAGCCGGTACCAATCCTAAGTTAGACTATGCAGTGGATAAGATTGATAAAGTAAATCGTTTCTTAATGCAGAAAGTGGATGAAAGCTTCCACGCAGATGAAATTTTTCAAATGATGAAAGAAGTGCTACGATAATGAAAAAATTTTCCTTTTCACTGGACACCGTTTTAAATTATAAAGAGCAGGTGTTAGATGGATTAAAAGCGGAACATATGAAGATTCTTGTCAGAGTTAGAAAATGTGAAGACGAAATCGAGCAATTAGAGCAGACCTATCGTTCAGGCGCCAGAGAATTTGATCAAAAAAAGAGAATCGGTATGGGTGCACAAGATATGTACATCTATGACAATTTTCTTCAAGGAGTTCAAAAGCAGATTGAAATAAAATTAGAGGAATTTGCGCAACTCAAAAAAAAGGAGGAAGCGCAAAGAGAAAAAGTGGTCGAGGCAAAAAAAGAGAGTTCTTCGATTCAAAAGTTAAAAGAAAAGCATGCAGAAGAATACCGAAAACAAGAGCAAAAAGAAACCGAACAAATGATAGAAGAGTTTGTAAGTACACAAAGTGCTTTTGCCAAATTAAACGAGTAATCCTGTATATACAGATTACTATAGATATCCTAAGAGAAAGGAGGAGAGGACAATGGATCAGTTTCATATGGCAGATCTTGCCAACTATGCAGCGAATGTTCCGATGAAAACTAAGGTAAAAGGTTCCGAAGATCAAACAGCAAACAAAGAGCAGGACTTCACAGTTGATTCTCCTAGTTTTAATGACTTATTGTTAGAAAAAGGAGAACAGACGGGAACCACAAAAGAACAGGAGCATTTGGCCGCTGTTTTGCTGTCAGGGATGCAGATTTTAGAAAATGTTAAAATCGAGGATGTACCACAACAGATGGCGCAGCCAAAAGATGAAATGGTGTCAGGGGAGTTGATTTTGGCAAATGATGTGATCAACGTACAGATGGCCAAGGAAGTACAAAGTAAAATCAAACAACCGCAGGATGTACAGGTTCTGGAAACCAAAATACAAAACGAACCGCAGCAGATGCCTAAAATGGAAACGCTTCCAAAAGAAGAGAAACCTTCAAAGGAAGAAAACACAATGCCAGAACAGTTTAAAGAGAGTGTGGGACAGATGCAACCGTCCAAAGAGACAGTGTCTATCTTAGAGCCAACACAACGAGAAGAACTTCCAACCATGCAACCGATGGAAGGCGTGGCAGGGCAGCAGGAGAGTGTATTCTTGTCACAGCAGCAGGTGGTGCAAAAAAAGGAATTTCATCCGACCACATTTCATGAGACAATGAAGGTAACTTCCAAAGAAGAGATTCCACAGAATCTGGCAACAAAGATTGTAGAGCATGCAACCAAAGGAATTCAAGAATTTGAAATTCAAATTGAACCTGAAAATCTTGGAAAAATGGCAGTAAAGCTGGAGTATAGGAATGGAGAAGCTTTGATTTCAATTGTTTGTACAGAACCAAAAACATTGGAACTTGTAAAGAATCACGTGGAAGATATTCGAAGCGTTGTTCAAAGAAATTTACAAGAAGATATGACGGTTTTTGTGGATGAAAAAAAAGCAGAGACATTTGCGCAGCAAGACCAGGGAAACAGTGATGCCGGCAGAGAATCTGAATGGGAAAGACAAAAAGAAAAAAGAAAGCGGGAAGCACAAGTTGGAAGTCATCGCTTTTTACAAGAGCTAAGACTTGGACTTCAAGTGTAATACGCAGAGAGGAGTACATATGCCAATCGACAAAGTCAATGGAAATAGTAACATGTATAATGATTTACTACATACACAGACGACAGCAGTTCCAAATAATAGTGAAATGACGATGGATGATTTTTGGAAATTGATGGCAGCACAGTTGCAATATCAAGACATGTCAAATCCTATGAGCAATAGTGAGATGATGGGACAAATGACACAGATGGCAACGATGAATGCCATGACAGCCGTTTCCAATGCCGTTTCTAATTTTGCTGTTGTAACCAACAATCTTGCACAGGTAACGCTTACGACGTATTCTACCGGATTGCTCGGAAAAGAAGTAACAGTAGCAGAAGTTGATCCTTCCGGAAAAGTAGTGGGTGAGAAAAAGGGTGTTGTTACAGGAGTCGATCTTACAGGTGGACAATACATCTACATAGACGACAAACGCTACAGTCTGTCACAGATCATGAGTGTTGGACAAGTTCCGAAAAAAGAGGATGGTGAGACACAAGCTCCCCCAAAAACGGAATAGTGCATTTGCAGCCGGAGAAGGAGGTTAGGCCTGTTGGAAATTAAAAGAATTACAGATGGATATTCCTTAGACCTACAAAGGGGGAAACTTCAAGAGAAACAAGCAGCGTCTTTTCAGGCTTTACTGGAGAGAGAGAGTAGAAAAGAGCAAGGAGTTCAGTTTTCTAAGCATGCATCCCAAAGAGTGCAGGAACGAGGAATTCTTCTAAATGATGAAACAATGAAAAACCTAAATACAGCAATAGAAAAAGTGCGGCAAAAAGGTGCAAAAGATGCTGTTATCATAGGGAAGAACGGAGCGTTTATTGTAAATGTTCCCCACAACATTGTGGTAACAACGATGACGGAACATGAAATGAAAGATAACATATTTACAAACATAGACAGTGCTGTTTTTATGTAGCCGGACCATTTTGGAGGCTTCGAATCTGGCACGACTTGTCAGAATCAAAACAGTAAAACAAAAGAAAAGAGAGGGAATTAAAATGGTCAGATCAATGATCGCAGGAGTTTCAGGACTTCGTACACATCAGTCAAAACTGGATGTAATTGGTAACAATATTGCCAATGTAAACACATGGGGATTTAAATCTTCTAGCTTTAACTTTACAGATTCTATGTATACGACTTCTATCGCAGGAGCAGCAGGTAACGATCTTGCAGGTGGAAACGGTGGTAAAAATGCTTCTCAGGTTGGATACGGTGTTGGCGCGGGTTCCATTCAGGCATCCTTTGCCCAAGGACCGATGGCTCCATCTGGAAACAATCTGGATTGTATGATTGATGGTACAGGATTTTTCCTTGTTGGAAGCATGGTAAATGGTACATTTACAAATGTTTCAGACTCAGGACTTAGTCTTTCCCGTATTGGTATTTTCCGTGTAGATGGAAATGGTTATCTGGTAGATGATCAGGCAAATTATGTATATGGATATGCGTTGGAAGATGGAACAGGTATTCCGGAAAAGCCAGCCACAAACGGCGAATATCATGTGAATGGAGCAGAGGTTACGCTGGATGAGGCTTCAAATCCAAATACGATTACCATTGGTGGAGTAAAAATCGAACTGACATCCAAGGGAGAATTAAAAGACAGAGTACAAGAATGGATTGCCCAAGTAACCAAAAAAGGTGGTGCATTTGAAAACTACAATATCAGTCTTACAGACTATGATGCTGTAAAGAAAACAGTAAACCTTAAATTTGTTGCAAAAAAAGGTGGAGATGACAAACCAAATAATGCGGATATTATAACACCAGACAAATGGGGAACCGGAATTACTGCAGAGATCATCAGTCAGGGAAGCGACCGTGTGCCTGGAGTACCGGCGAAATATTCAGAGGAACTTTCCGCAATTAAAATTCCGGTGGATCCAGATACAGGACGTCCATATGAAATTCAAAGTTACAAGATCAACGAAGATGGAACCATCATGGGTGTAGATAATAAGAGTCGTTCTATTGCCATTGGACAGCTTGCTCTGATTACAGTAGAAAACTTAAATGGTTTGGAGAAAACAGACGGATATTATTACTCTATCGGACCAAATGCAGGAACGGTTTCCGCATTAAAACCAAATGGAGGACCAGCCGGAGTGATCAAAGGCGGTTGTCTGGAAATGGCAAACGTAGACCTTGCAAATGAATTTTCTCAGATGATTACAACACAGAGAGGATATCAAGCAAACTCAAAAATTATTACAGTAACTGATCAAATGTTAGAAGAACTTGTTAACATGAAACGATAAAAGTTTCGGAAGTAGAGAAGGGGATGCCACGGTTGCATCCCCACAAAAAAGGAGAGTGTGAATATGATTACACTTACAAAGTTTAATGATAAAGAAGTTGTGATTAATAGTAACCAGATTGAATTTGTGGAATCAATTCCAGAGACAAAGATTGTGATGATGAATGGCAAATTTCATATTGTTCGAGAATCAATTGAAGAAATAATAGAGAAAACAATAGAATATAACAGCAAAGTGTTGATTTATTCAAATAAATAGATGAAAATATAAGGATACAGAAGTAGAAAGAGAGAGACTTGTAAGGAATGGAGGAATCAAGATGGACTTGACGACCGTGATTGGTATTGTAGGTGGATTACTTCTGATTCTCATAGGGGGAATAGGAGTAGGAGATGTCGGTAGCTTTATCGATACAAACAGTATATTCATCGTAATAGGAGGAACGTTAGCTGCGGTTGTAGCCAGTTTCCCAATGAGTATCTTAAAAGAAACCGTAAAGCATTTTTCCGTCATGATGCAAGGAAAAAGATACGATACGAAAAAATTAATTGATACTCTTGTAGAGATGGCACAAATAGCCAGAAAAGAAGGGCTTTTGGCGTTGGAAGAAAAAGCACAGGGTTTAAACGATCCATTTTTCAAACAGGGGATTATGATGATTGTTGATGCCACAGAGCCGGAAGAAGTGCGAAAGCTTCTTGAAAATGAAATGGAAACGACCGCAGAGCGTCATGAAAATATGATCAGTGTTTATGAAAAAGCTTCCGCCTTTGCCCCTGGTTTTGGTATGATAGGTACTTTAGTTGGTTTGGTAAAGATGCTTATGAATATGGATCCGTCGGCAGGAGGATCTAGTACCATCGGAAAAGATATGGGAGTTGCATTGATCACAACGTTTTACGGATGTATTTTGGCACAATTGATTTTCTCGCCGATGGCTAAGAAACTTACCATAAGAAACAACGAAGAAATTGTTTATAAACAGATTATGATAGAGGGAATCCTTGCAATGCAGGCAGGAGATAATCCGAAGTTCTTGAAAGAAAAACTGGTTACATATCTTTCTACAAAAGAACGCTTAAAACTTTTGGATGAAGGAGGAGAAGGACAACCAAAGAAGGCTAAGAAGGAAAAGAAGAAAAAATAAGGAGAGAATATGAAGAAGAGAAATAAAAAGGCAGATGAAGGTGGAAATTGGATGGACACCTATGGTGATATGGTCACCTTACTTCTATGTTTTTTTGTATTGTTATATTCTATCTCTTCTGTAGATCAGGCAAAATGGAAAATGATTGTACAAAGTTTTAACCCGGATGCCGGTGAACTAAGTCAGATTGTTACCGATAAAGATGGAAAAGGAGACGACTTTGTTCCAGGTGGAGTAGATAAAACGGAAACAGAAGATGAGTTCAATGAATTATATGAAAGATTGAAACAGGCAGTAGAAAAAACTGGATGTCAAAATGAAATTGAGTTATTCAAAGGGAACAATTACGCATTTATTCGTTTTCGAGATCAAGTATTCTTCGATGGCGACAGTTCGATAATCAAAAAACAAGGATATGAGGTTCTGGATCAATTTATCAATGCGCTTTCCGGAACAGAAGATATTATACAAGAGATGCAAATCCTAGGACATACAACCCAAGCGGTACGAGACAAGCAAAACAATACCACAGGAGATCGTTTGCTTTCAGCGGAACGATCCGCTTATGTAGCCGCATACATTCAAGACAGAGTGGCGATTGAGCCTAGTAAGATAGTTTCTATGGGATATGGTCAGTTTCATCCCATTGATTCCTTTGAGACTCCCGAAAGTAGAAGCAGAAATCGACGGGTTGAGATTCTAATCAAAAAGGTGGGAGCAGAAGAAATGAAGTTGGATGAATATTATAGTGAGGTAGATCGATAAAGGTAGGAGAAAAAGATGGCAGAGGTACTTTCGCAAAGTCAGATTGATGCACTTTTAAATTCTATGCAAAATACAGATGTAAAAGAGCTTCAAGAAGAAAAGCATGAAAAACCCCAATATCGAAAGTACGATTTTTACAGTCCTAAGAAATATACGAAAGACAAGTTAAAAATGTTGAACAGCATTTACGATAACTATGCAAGAATCGCATCGTCGATGATCAACGGTCTCTTTCGTATGACAAGTGAAGTAGAAGTCGTCGGGGTGGAAGAAGAACGATATTATGAATTTGGAAACGCACTCAATGAATTAGACATCATTACACTGGTTGATGTGGAATTACAAGATGAGTCAAAGAATCCACCAATACTTTTCCATATTGCACCTGTTTTAATGGGAGCGATGATGGACCGTATGCTTGGTGGAAGTGAGATTGATACGTCTATAGATATGGCGTATACTTACACCGAAATAGAACTTGCTTTATACGAAAAAATTATGAAGCATTTAACGGGAATTACTTCGGATGTGTGGGCATCTTACATAAAATTTAAAACGAAATTCAATCGAATTGAAGAAAACCCAAGTATGTTTCAGGGGATAACAGTAGATGAGACGGTTGTAATTGTGATGATGAAAATTACCTTTGGAGATGTCAGTGGAATTATGAATATATGCATTCCAAGTACACTCCTTGGCAATATATTTGACATTATAGAAAAAACAAAACATCTTGCGGATAAATCCAATCAATTTTCACGGCGAGATAATCGTTTGGAACTACTAGAAAGTATAAAAGAGGCAACCATGGATGTAAAAGCAGAGCTGTGTGTTGCAAACATGAATTTAAGTGATATCTACAATCTCCATGTAGGAGATGTCATTGATTTGAATAAACCACAAGGCTCAGACGTGGCCGTACACATTGAAGGACAACAATGGTTCAAAGGTCAGTTAGGAGTTTATAATAAAAATATGGCAGTGAAGATTAAAGAACGTATCGAGTCAAGTGGAGAAACAGAAGAAATTTAATTTTAATAATGAAAAGAGAGGAAAAAAAAATATGGCAAAGATTTTATTAGTGGATGACGCAGCATTTATGAGGATGATGTTAAAAAATACGTTAACACAGGCGGGATACACAGAATTGTGTGAAGCAGAAGATGGGTTAAAAGCAGAAGAAGTTTATAAAGAAGAGAGACCAGATCTTGTATTTATGGACATTACAATGCCAAATCAAGATGGTTTGGAAACATTAAAGAAAATCCGTGCATATGACCCAAATGCAACGATCGTAATGTGTTCTGCTATGGGACAGGAAAGTATGGTAATGGAGTCTATTAAATCCGGAGCAAAAGATTTTATTGTAAAACCATTTAAGCCGGAAAGGATTTTATCAACTGTTTCAAAGATTCTTGGTTAATAAGGAGGGACGAAATGTCTTTTTTAAATTCATTTGATATCAGTGCATCAGGTATGACTGCCCAAAGGCAGAGACTTGATATTGCAGCTGAAAATATTTCAAATATGAATACCACGAGAACACAAAGTGGTGGACCATACCGTAGAAAAATGGTTGTATTACAAGAAAGACCTGTTCCTTCTTTTCGAAGTGAAATGGAAAGCAGACTTGTAAAAGAACGTTCTTTTAAAGGTGGAGTAAAGGTATCACGGATATTGGAAGATCAAAGAGATCTTCAACCTGTTTACAATCCCGATCATCCAGATGCAAACGAAGAAGGGTATGTGATGATGCCAAATGTTGACCTTGTCAAAGAGACTGTAGATGGGATGTCAGCAACAAGGGCATATGAAGCGAATGTTACAGCATTTAATGCGATGAAAATGATGGCGCAAAAAGCTTTAGAGATTGGTAAATAAGGAAATGAGGAAAAGAAAGTATGGATTCAAAATGTTTTAGTGCACTAGAAATAGATGCAATAGGCGAAATTCTGAATATCAGTCTTGGAGCATCCGCGACAGCGGTTTCAACAATGCTTAATGCAAGGGTTGATATTACAACGCCGATTGTAAATGTTGTAGAAAAAGAAAATTTTAGTATGGACAGGGTAGAGCCTGCCGTAGGAGTGGAAATCACATATATCTCAGGTCTTGAAGGAGAGAATGTGATGCTTTTAAAACGTCACGATGTAAAAGTAATCGTCGAGATGCTCATGGGCATGGAGATGAGTGACGAAGAATTTGAGTTAAACGAAATGAACATCAGTGCGGTGTGTGAAGTGATGAATCAGATGATGGGAGCATCTTCCACAGCATTGTCAGAATTTCTTGGAAAAATGGTCAATATTTCCACACCGATTTCTTTCCCAATTGAGAATGATCAGGAGTTTATTGATAAGTATTTTCAAAATGATGATCCAAAAGTTGTAGTTGGCTTTACGTTGAAAATCGCAGACAAATTGGAAAGTGAATTTTTCAATGTCATGCCGGTAACCTTGGCAAAGAGTTTGGTGGAAGCATTTATTCCACAGGAGGAACTTCAAAAAGCAAAAGCTCAGCAGGAGCTTCAGGCAAATATTCCGGAGAAGGAAGAGCCGGTTGTGGAGGAAATTTTGGCGGTGCAACCAGAGGCACTGGAAGAAACACAGGCGCCGGTACAAGCACCGGTGGAACCACAACCAACGCAGGTACCGCCACCGGTAAGCACTGCAATGCCACAGATGCAGCAAATGCAGCAAATGCCGCAGATGGGATCAGAAGTTTCTATGATGCAGATGCAGATGATGCAGCAAATGATGCAGCAAATGCAAACAATGCAGCAAGAACTAGAAGAACAGAAAAAATCCTTAGAACCGAAATTAATCAATGTACAGACTGCAACTACACCGGCGGTTTCTCCGGATAAGAATCTTGATCTTGGGGAAGCGCAGGCGGATAATATGGAACTTATTATGGGAGTTCCGTTGGAACTGTCTGTGGAAATCGGTAGAACGAAAAAGCTGGTAAAAGACATTCTTGATTTTACAAAAGGATCTCTTGTTGTGTTAGACAAACTAGCCGGTGAGCAAGTGGATTTATTTGTAAATGGACAGTGTATTGCAAAAGGGGATGTGGTAGTTGTAGAAGATAATTTTGGAATTCGTATTACAGAAATCACAAAATTAAATCTGTCAACACTCCAGTAGGAAAGGAACCATATGTTAAGAGTAATTATCACCTTTTTGGTTGCAGCGGGAATTATATATTTAAGTTATCTTGCCAGCAAATATATTGGCAAGGGAGTAAATATGAATCAAAGATCACGTTATATGCGGGTGATTGATCAGATTGTAGTAGGACAAGACCGAAGCATTGCAATTGTACAGATTGGAATAAAATACGTTTTGGTTGGCATTGCATCTGGCCAAGTAAATATTTTGTCAGAGATACAAGACGAAGACTTGGTACAGATCAATGCTCCGGATAAGACAATGAGTGAACTAAGTAATTTTAAAGACACTTTGGAAAAGTGGAAGACCATAGGGAAAAGAGGAAAGTAAGAAACAATGGAGAATGCACTTGTAAATATAAATGGAAATCGAATTCCTACATTGGAAGTACTTTTGTTTTTAACAATTGTTTCGCTGTTACCATCCATCGTGATCATGATGACTTCCTTTACACGCACAGTCATTATTCTGTCGTTTCTTCGCAATGCTTTGGGAATACAGCAAACGCCGCCTAATATGGTTCTTGTTGGGATTTCACTGTTTTTAACACTGTTCATTATGGATCCTGTATTTAGTCAGATTAATGCAGAAGCATATACGCCATATAAGGAACAACAAATTACTCAGGAAGAGGCGCTTCAAAGAGCCAGTGTTCCCCTAAAAGAATTTATGTTAAAGCAAACAGAAAAAGGCTCTTTAAAATTGTTTGTTGATATGGCAGACATTGAGATAAAAGACAATGTAGAAGAATTACCGATGCGTGTTGTGATACCGGCATTTATGACCAGTGAGTTAAAACGAGCATTTACAGCAGGATTTTTAATTTTTATTCCGTTTATGCTGATCGATATCATCGTTTCAAGTACGTTGATGTCAATGGGAATGATCATGCTTCCACCATCGATGATTGCACTTCCATTTAAGTTATTGTTGTTTGTTACGATCAATGGATGGGAACTGTTGTTTTCAACAATTGTAAAGAGTTTCAATTAAGAGAGTGGGAGATGAGTCATGACTAATTCAGAGGTTACAAGTTTAATGTATGAAGTTTTCATTATGGCTGTTCAACTTGGTGGACCGATTCTTGTAATCAGTATGTTAATTGGAGTATTGATTTCCATTATACAAGCAGCAACACAGATTCATGAACAGACGATTACATTTGTTCCAAAACTTTTGGTAATCGGTTTGATTCTTGTTTTTACAGGCGGTTCTATGCTTCAGACATTACAGGATTTTACATTGAGAATTTTTCAGCTGATGTAAGGCCTATAGATAAAGAGAGGATTTTGTAATGAATGACATTGCATATTTAACCTTATTTTCGCTGATTTTAATGAGAATGTCAGGATTTGTTCTACTGAATCCGATTTTAGGTAGAAGAAACATACCAGCGATTGTAAAGGCTGGGATTATTTTTATCTTGACGGTTGCAATTTACTCATATTCAGAGAAAGAGATCATTGAAGTAACAAATATGGTGGAATATGGGTTTTTGTTACTGAAAGAATTTGCAGCCGGTTATGCACTGGGATATACAGTTGAGTTGTTTTTCTTTGTCATCAGTTATGCAGGGTTTATCATGGACTTTCAAATGGGATTGTCTATGGCGACTGTGTATGATCCGCAAAGTAATGCTCAACTTCCAATCAGTGGAAGTATATTTCAGGCCTACTTTGTTCTTTTGTTCTTTGCCGTGGACGGGCATCTTGCACTGATGAAGATTTTAATTCAATCAGCAGAAATTGTTCCCTATGGAGGAATTTTAATTACAAAGGAACTGGCATGGCATATCGTTGAATTGTTTACACAGTGTATTGTAATGGCTGTGAAATTTTCATTTCCGATATTGGCTGCAGAGTTTTTAGTAGAGATTGGAGCAGGAATTTTAAATAAAATCGTACCACAGATTAATATATTTGTAATCAATATTCAGTTGAAAGTAATTGTCGGCCTTGGACTTTTAGTTGTGTTATTTTCACCATTAAGTGAATATCTAAATGGAATTATCACGACGATGATAAAAACGCTCCAAGGAATATTGACGTTTTTATAGATTAAACAAAGAAAGAGAAGTGAGTAATATTGGCAGATGATTCGAAAACAGAGAAAGCCACTCCCAAGAAGCGGCGAGATCAAAGAAAAGAAGGAAATGTATTTTCTAGTAAAGATATCATCGCCGTTGTATCCCTTCTTGGAACATTCTACAGTTTGAAGTTTTTATTTTCGGGAATTGAACAAAATGTTCAACGAACGATGCTCTGGTGTATCCAAGGGGTTGCCTCGATCAATGAACTTTCTTTGGAGCAGCTTCGGGAGATAGGAAAAAATGCAATGGAAGTAAGCGCCATGGCTATTTTACCCTTGGGGGTAATTGCAGCCGCACTTGCGATTGTTGCCACAGGAGTTCAGACAAAGTTTAATTTTACAGCCAAATCTGCTGCATTTAAAATGAGCAACTTAAGTATTATAAAGGGTGTAAAAAATTTATTTTCCTTAAAAAATGTTGTGGAACTTCTAAAGAATATCATAAAAATTATTATTTTAAGTGTTATTTTATATAAGGTTATGGAATCCAATATGATTCCGATTGTAAAAATGCTGGACATGGACATGAAGGCATCCTCTTCGTTAGTTTTTGATATGATCATGAATATTATATTGAAAGTTGGTCTTGTTTTCGCCTTGATCGCAGGGTTTGATTATATGTATCAAAGGTGGGAATATGAGAAAAAACTAAAGATGTCCAAACAGGAATTAAAAGAAGAGTACAAACAAACCGAAGGGAATCCGGAAATAAAAGGCAAGATTCGTAACTTGCAAAGATCAATGGCAAGAAATAGAATGATGCAGGCGGTTCCCAATGCAGATGTTATTATCAAAAACCCAACCCATTTTGCAGTTGCGTTAAAGTATGATATAGATCATGACAATGCGCCGATTGTTGTTGCAAAAGGACAGGATTATCTGGCACTCAAAATAATAGAAATTGGTGAACAAAATCATGTCACCGTAATAGAAAACCGACCTCTGGCAAGAGGAATTTATGCGTCAACACCGCTAGATTGTGAGATTCCTGCGGAATACTATGGTGTGGTAGCAGAAATTCTCGTTCAGGTATTTCGGTTAAACAAGAAGATGGAGTAAAGCATGAAGAAACTACTAAATAATGTAACAGCGGTAATTGTAGTAATGATTGTATTGTTGCTGATTATACCGTTAAGTCCATTTATGTTGGACGTTATGATTATTTTAAATATATCGATATCACTGATTATTCTTTTAATCAGTATGAACATCAAAGAGCCATTGGAATTTTCTATATTTCCATCAATGCTTTTGATTACAACCTTGTTCCGTATTGGGATTAATATATCTTCTACTAAGAATATTCTTGGAAAACAAGGGGTTGCAGGAGCGGTGATCCAGTCAATGGGTGATTTCGTCCTACAAGGAAATGTAGTTGTTGGATTCATTGTTTTTATGATTATTGTCTTAGTACAGTTTATTGTAATTACAAAGGGTGCAGAGCGTGTCGCTGAGGTAGCCGCAAGATTTACATTGGATGCTATGCCTGGAAAACAGATGGCAATCGATGCAGATTTAAGTTCTGGTCTGATCAACGAACAGCAGGCGAAAGAAAGACGATATAAAATCCAAAAAGAAGCCGATTTTTATGGAGCAATGGATGGTGCTACCAAAATTGTAAAAGGGGACGCGGTGATGTCCCTGATCATTACATTTGTCAATTTTGTAGGTGGAATGATCATCGGTATGGTACAGGGGAATATGGGATTTGGAGAAGTCTTAAATGTGTACTCCCTTGCAACAGTCGGTGATGGATTGGTTTCTCAGATTCCGGCGCTTTTGATTTCTACGGCAACCGGTATGGTTGTAACAAGAGCGGTATCAGATGGAAGTCTGAATGAAGATACTACAAAACAGTTTGCGGCTCAGCCAAGAGCATTTATGATTACCGGTGGGATACTGGCGATTCTTCTTGTACTTCCGGGAATGCCAAAGGTGCCGATTGCTGCGGTATCCATTGGACTTGTGTTGGCAGGATACCAATTGTCAAAACGAATGGAAGCAATGGGGCATATAAATGAAGTAGAACAACAAGCGCAGATGGCAATGGCAGATCAAGAGTCTATCGCCAATGAAGAAGATAGCTTCAAAGATGTAAATAATGTCTATTCACTCATTACAGTAGAACCTATTGAAGTTGAGTTTGGATATAGCTTAATTCCGTTGGTAGATGAAGGAAGCGGAGGAAAGTTGATTGATCGAATTGTAATCTTCCGAAGACAATATGCACAGGACATGGGTGTTGTTATTCCATCGATTCGACTTCGTGACAGCTCTAGTTTAAATACCAATCAGTATGTTATCAAGATTCGAGGAGAAGAAGTGGCAAAAGGTGAGATTTTAGTTGATTACTATTTAGCACTGGAACCACCTCATCCGGAAAAACAAATCGACGGAATTGAAACAATTGAACCAGCCTATGGAATTCCAAGTAAGTGGATTACCATTGATAAAAAAGAGATGGCGGAGATTTACGGATATACGGTAATTGATCCACTATCTGTTATGCTTACACACTTATCTGAAGTCGTAAAAAAACATTCTTACGAGCTATTAAATCGTCAGGAAGTTGTACGACTTGTTGAAAATACAAAAAAACAATCTCCGGAATTGGTGGAAGAGTTGATTCCTGCGGTGATATCTTATGGAAACTTCCAGAAGGTATTGACTAACCTTTTAAAAGAGGGCGTTCCAATCAAAGATATGGAAACCATTATGGAAACCATTATCGATGCATCTATGACAGTGAAAGATCTCGATACCATTACAGAACATATTCGTATTGCACTGAAACGAACCATCACAAGAAAGTTCTGCGAAGGGGGAGCTATGAAAGTGATCACGTTAGATGCGGATTTGGAAAAGAGCATTATTACCAGTTTGACCCCGGGAGATCAAGGAATGTATTTGGCGCTAAGTCCGGATACAATGCAGAGTATTATTACTCAATTAGGAGAAGAGTTAAAGAAATTCAACGACTTCTCACAAAATGCGATTGTACTAACAAGTCAGGTAGTAAGAGTTCATTTTTATCACTTAATTGAACAATTCTATCCAAATGTATATGTACTTTCATTCAATGAGATTGGAAATAATATACAGATACAGGCAGTGGGAAACATCCGTGCATAGGAGTAAATTGTGGAGTAATCAGATATGGAAACTTATGAAAAATGGACAGAAATGTCAACAGAAGAATTATTAGATCTTTATTCAAAAACAAAAGAACTTTCCGTAAAACAGGCAATTGTTCTAAGATATACCGGATTAATTAAGAGCATTGCATTACAAATGAGAAATGTTTACATAAGTTTTTCACAAATAGATGATATCCTAAACGAAGGGGTTATCGTTCTGATGAATGCAATCGATAAATATGATAGTAGTAAAAATGCAAAATTTGAAACCTATATATCGAAACGAATCAAGGGCATGATCATCGATCTGGCGAGAAAGCAAGATTGGGTCCCAAGAAGTGTAAGAAAACGTGTCAAAGATGTGGAAGAAGCTATTAGTGAACTTCATAATCGTGAGGGAAAATATCCATCGGAAGAAGAGGTGGCAGAATATTTAAATATTTCCATTGAGAAATATCATGATATAATGAAGAAAGAAGTATTATTTAATGTGCTTTCGCTTGATATTGTACTTGCAGAAAAACAGGATTCATATAGCAGTTATCAAATGCCCCGTGGAGACGAGGTTGAACAGCCGGAAAAAGTATTTTTAAGAAAAGAAATTTCACAGATTCTTGTAGAAGGAATCCACAAATTAAAGGAAAAAGAGCAACTGGTTGTCTCGTTATACTATGTGGAGGAACTCAACATGAAACAGATTGCAGAAGTATTGGAAGTCAGTGAACCGAGAGTTTCACAAATTCATTCCAACGCAATTAAGAAATTAAAAAAATATATGGAAACTGCTAGTTAACAAATGATAGAGAAGGAGAGGTAAGGATGTTTCAAGGATTTTATGATTTGGCAGCAAATATGATTACACAAAATAGAAAAATGAACGTCATAGGTAATAATATGGCAAACGTTTCTACGCCGGGATTTAAAAATGATAAATTGATTGAAACCACATTTCGAGATGAGATGATCTATCGATATGATCGAGATGGGAAAAATCAAATTGGGGTAATGTCCAGAGTAGATACAGTGGATGAACGAATCACAAGTTACAAGCAAGGAGGATTACGGGATACATCCAATCCTTTGGATTTTGCCTTAAATGGCAATGGCTTTTTTGTGATTCAAACAGGAAATGGTGTGGTTTACTCAAGAAACGGATCCTTTAGCATTGACAATGGAGGATACCTATGCTTAGAAGGTGTTGGACGAGTGTTGGGACAAAATGGGCCGATTCACTTGCCGTCAGATCAGATTACATCAGACGGTCGAGGAAATTTGTACCACGCAGACACAGGTGCATTTTATGGACAGCTTCAGATTGTAGATTTTGCGGACTATGGACAACTTGAAAAACGTTCAAACGGTGTATTTCGAGCGAATGGGGCGCCGCAAAATGCCCAGAATGTAATTGTCAATCAAAGAAAAATAGAAGCTTCAAACGTTTCCTTAGTGGAAGAGATGACCGCCATGATGAGTGGACAAAGAACCATACAAAGTGCGGCACAGATGCTGAAAATGTACGATCAATTAACGGGAAAAGCAGTGCAGGTAGGTACATTATAAAGATAGAGAAGTAGAAAGGAGTATATCGTGTATACATCATTTTATACAGCGGCGCAAGGCGTCGTAGCACAGCAAAAGCGAATGGATGTGGTTGCCAACAACATGGCGAATATCAATAATTATGGCTACAAAAGTAAGAATGCAACCTTTTTTGAATTGATGCATTACAATTTGAATAATGCCCAAGGGGAAGATACTACAATACAGGCAGGAACGGGAACGATACTTACCAAGACAAATACAGATTTCACACCGAATGCGATACATCCGACAGAAAGCCCGTATGATTTTGCAATTCAGGGACCGGGATTTTTTATGTTGCAGAATCCGAACAATAATGAGATCACATATACAAGAAATGGAAGATTTAGTCTTTCACAGCGAGGAGACACCTTTTTTCTTGTAAATGATAATGGAAATTATGTCCTAAATAAAAATGGACAGCCGATTCAAGTGGCGGATGGAACGCTGAGTGCAGAAATCGGGGTTTATCGTTTTAATGTTTTAGATGGGATGCTTAGTGTGGGTGACAATGAATTTCAGCCGACTCCTAAAAATGGAAATCCGATTTTGGATGCCAATGCAGAAATAAAAGATCATGCGTTAGAGGCATCAGGGGTTGACTTAGCACAAGAAATGAGCCAAGTAATAGAAAGTCAGAGAGCGTATTCTTATGCAATGCGAATGGTACAGACTTCCGATGAGATAGTAGGCACAATTAACACCTTACGACAGTAATAAATAGGAGAAATATATGGCAATTCAGAAATATGAGGATATGAATTCAATCGAATTGGATATCATGAAAGAAATTGGAAGTATAGGAAGTGGAAATGCCGCAACGGCTCTTTCCAGTATGTTATCCACAAAAGTGTGTATGGAAATTCCACAAGTTTCGATACTGGGATTTAATGAAGCGGTTCATCGTATGGGGAATCCAGAAGAAGTCGTGGCAGCGATTTTGGTAGAGATGTCTCATGATATTCATGGAATCATGTTATTTATTTTAAGGGCAGATTTTGCAGATGAAATTTTAAAGCAGATGTTTGGCAATGAAACAGAAAAATTACATCAGATTTCTCAGATGGGGGAATCGGCGTTGTTGGAAATAGGAAATATTATGGTGTCGTCTTATGTGAATGCCTTAGCACAGTTGGCAAATGTAGATATACAGCTTTCTGTTCCACAGATGGCGGTCAATATGCTAGGGGGAATTTTAAGCCTTCCAATGGCAGCTTTTGGAGTAGAATCCGATAAGATTATGATTATAGAGGGCAAATTTGCTATGGACGGAAAGGAAGTAAGTGGAGATATTTTGTTACTTCCGGATGTAACATCATTGAATGTCCTTATGAAAAAGATGGGAATGGAGTAGTATATGAGCAAACAGATATCAGTGGGTATTGCGGATATGAAAATATCGCGACAAGAAGGTACGCTTATTACTTATGCACTGGGCTCATGCGTTGGAATCACATTTTATGATCCAATGATTAAATTGGGAGCATTGCTTCATATCATGCTCCCTGAGGCTGGAACAGCAACGAATGTCAATTGTATGAAGTTTGCAGATACAGGTATTCGTGAGACACTTCGTAAATTATATGCTTTTGGTGCAGTAAAAGGAAGATTGATTTGTAAAATTGCAGGCGGGGCAAAAATGTTTGAAATGAAAGGCCAGGGAGGTCTTGGAAACATAGGAGAACGTAATGTCCGAAGTGTAAAGCAAATCCTTTTGAGAGAAGGAATTCGGATCAAAGGGGAAGATACAGGCGCTAATTATGCCAGAACTATGGTCATTGATTTGACCAATGGCGAAGTAAAGATCCGAACAGTTGGAAAACAGGAGAGGATCATCTAGAGAAATCACATAAAAGGTCATGGAGAGAAAAGGAGTGGATGTTATGGCTGATACAGAAATTTTGTTAGAATCCGGGACAAATGAAATTGAGATTATGCAGTTTACTGTATATGGAGAGTTGTATGGGATTAATGTTGCAAAGGTAAGAGAGATTATGATGGCAGATCATGTAAAACCTGTACCACATTCTCACGAAGCAGTAGAAGGAATTTTTAAACCAAGAGATATTCTTCTTACTGTAATTGACTTACCGAAATATCTTACCGGGCGAGAAAGTGAGAAAAAGACAAGAGATTTATTTATTATCACAAACTTTAATAAAACGCACATTGCTTTTCGAGTACATAGCGTGGTAGGAATCAGTCGAATTTCTTGGAAAGATATTCAAAAGCCTGATAAAACAATTACATATGGCGAAGAGGGAGTTGCAACAGGAATCGCACAATGTGACGACAAACTGGTAACAATTTTAGATTTTGAAAAGATTGTTGTGGATATTGCACCTGAGACAGGAATCCAGATGTCTGAGATCAATGCTCTTGGTAACAGAAATCGAAGAGAAAGCCGTATTATATTGGCAGAGGACTCTATCCTCTTGACAAGAATGATCAAAGAAGCGCTTATTAAGGCGGGATATGACAATATTGTTGCATTTAATAATGGACAAGAAGCTTGGGATTATCTGGAAAGTATTCGAGAGGATGAAGATTTTGACCAAAAAGTCAGTTTGATCATTACGGATATTGAGATGCCTAAGATGGACGGACATCGTCTTACGAAATTGGTAAAAGAAGATTCGATTATGAAAAAAACACCATTGATTATTTTTTCATCCTTGATCAATACGGAAATGATGATAAAGGGAAAACAACTAGGAGCAGACGAACAGCTTTCAAAGCCTGAGATTGGACATCTAGTAGAGGTAATGGATACCTTACTTGAAAGAAAGGGGATCTAATATGAACAAATGCATAGTAAGACAGACAATTAAAAGCATGAAAAATGATGCTGTGACAGGATATGAGTTGCTTATTCAGTTAGATGCAGATAGCTTATACAATTCTAGTTCAGATAGTGCAGCGGCAAATGCGATTATTTCATTTTTGACAGAGAACTCCGGTCGAATCTTTAATGAGAAGAAGACGTATATGACCTTTACACCATCGTTACTATTTCGTAATACGCCAAAGATTTTCGATAAAGATAAAATAGTGATCCAAATTGAAGATAACGTGATTATTCATCCGCTAGGATCTGTGATTGTTTCTAAATACAGAGAAGAAGGCTATTGTTTCGCGATCAATGATTTTCAGTTCACACCAAAATATTTTAGCATGCTGGAGTATGTGGATTATATCAAGGTTAATATTTCGGACAAGACCGATCAACAGCACAGAAATTCGTTGAATAACATCATCGAAATGGCTCACGGTTTTAATAAGGAGTTTATTGCGACAGGTGTAAATACAAAAGAATTATATGATTTTGCGAAGGAATTAAAGGTTGATTATGTAGAAGGAAGTTACATATCAGAGAAGAAAACAGGAAAACTTAGCAAATTAGAATATCTACAAGGAAATCTATATCAGTTGATCGTGGAAATTATGAAAGATGAACCAGATGTAGATGTTCTTGACGAGATTATCAGCCGAGATGTTTCGTTGTCCTATGCATTATTAAAAATGGCAAACTCTGCATATTTTTCCAGCCGTAATGAGACAACGTCTATTCGACAGGCAATTGTACGAGTTGGAATTAGCCAGTTAAAGCAATGGGTATACCTTTTAAGCTTCAAAGAAGAAGAAATGCAAGAAACTTCAGAAGAATTGTTGAAAACATCCTTTTTAAGAGCAAGTTTTGCGGCAAGTCTTGTGAAGCGTGTGAAAAACTTTGAAATCAGTGCATCGGATGCTTATCTTTTGGGGATGTTCTCCACGCTTCCATACATTATAGATGCACCAATGGAAGAGATTTTGGAAGGAATCCCAGTTTCTCAAGAAATCAAGGATGCGCTGATTAGCAAAACTGGTCAGGCAGGGAAATTATATGACCTTCTTCTTTGTTACGAAAGAGCAGAGTGGAATCAAATCAAGGTTCTTTCAGATGAACTTGGAATACAGACCAATATTATGGCTCAAGTATATATGGAGTGTGTAGAAGAAGTAAACAACATATGGAAGAATTTAGTTGGAAGCACAGAAGAAAAATAGGAAAAATAGAAAAAATAGCAGGAAGAGAAAAAATTCTCTTACCTGCTATTTTCCTGTGTATCTATAGTTCGTGACGGGGGTGTTCTTTTACATACTGACAAGCTTTTGTAGCTTCTACCGTAATGTCAGATATATATTTATTGGTGTAAAAACTAATCAATGGCGCAACGGCGGCAGGTGGTGTAACAAGGTACTTTGGCTGCAAACCATTTAATGTGAGTGCTATGGTATCAGCAACACATCGGTCGCAAGTGCACACCTCAAACTGACGCATATAGTAGATGATTTTATCTTCTACGATCCGCTCCATTAAATTTAATCTTACGAATTCTGGTTCCTTCTTTGGAGGAAGTTCTGGCTCCTGCTCTTGAGGGAGTGTTGGTTCTTTCTCAGGAGGAAGTTCTGGTTCCTTTTTAGGGGGAAGTTCTTCTGCCTCGGGCTGTGAGACAGGTTCCTCTTCATCATCTGTTAGTGTGAGTTCGGGAATTGGAGTAGGAGGGTCTTCTTTCTCGATCGTAAGTTCTGGATTAAAGACGACAGGCTCGGGGGTGTCCTCTTCAATCAAATCCGATAATTCGGATAATAGCTTTTGGTGAATTATATCAGAAACCGGATCCTCTTTATCAGTGGAGTCCATCTTGATAGTAGAAACAGCGGGTGCTTTTTCTTCCTTTACCTCTGGAGTTTCTTCAGGTTTATTGGATTTTTGTGCGGTGTTCCCAGATAATAAATTGAGAACATGTGCTGTTTTGTTTGTTTTTCTAGCCATTTTTAAATCCTCCTAGATGTACTGTGTCCAATTCTATGCAGTACTTCTTTTATAAATTCCGAATAGTCTGCCGCAGGATTTGAGCGAGGCGAGTATTCAAAGATGCTTTCTCCATGTGCAGGTGCTTCTGCAACGGATACACTAGAACGTATTTTCGCATCAAAGACACAGCTATCCATCTGCTGTGCAATATTTTCAGCCAATTCATTCACCTCTCTGGCAAGAAGGGTACGGCGATTAAACTTTGTTAAAAGAATTCCAAGTACATTTAACTGTGGGTTCACACTTTCCCGAACGGAATCCACCGTTTCTTTTAATTGGGTAAGGCCAAGGAGACTTAAAATTTCTGGCGCCATAGGAATAATCAGATGATCCGCTGTGGCATAAGCATTGATGGTTAGAATGTTAAGCGCCGGCGGCGTATCGATGATAATATAATCGTAGTCGTCCATAACAGAACTTAATGCTGTTTTCAACAAGACCTCTCGATTGGATCCGGAAAAGTCTAGCTCAGAACTACTTAAAAGGATGTTGGAAGTTACGATGTCACAACCGTTGATCGTTTGGATGGCATCTCTTATGGAGACGCTTCCTTTTAAAACATCATGAATTGTAGGGCCATCTTCAATATCTATTCCAAGACTAAAACCAAGGTTTCCCTGAGGGTCCAAATCAATGGCTAAGACTTTTTTATCATAAAAAGAGGCAAGGCCAGCGGCCAACGCACCAGAAGTTGTCGTTTTGCCGACCCCACCTTTTTGGTTTGTGAGAGCAATAACAGTAGCCAAAATAAATTCCTCCATTCGTATCATTTGTAATAGTAAAACTGTTAACTAAAGTATACTATATGTCGATAAATAAGTACAGAGTAAATTGTGATTACAAATGGAATGCAGATAAAGAAATTAACAAAGGAGAACGAATATGAACATCGGTGGATTAAGTGGAACAACAAGTAATTCAATCAGAGGATTTGGTGGTCTTGCAAGTGGTCTGGATCGAGATGCATTGATCGAAGGCATGAGTGCAGGAACCATGGCGAAGATCGAAAAGCAGATGAAGCAAAAGACACTTTTACAGTGGGAGCAGAAAGGGATTCGTGATATTACAGATAAGCTGACTTCCTTTGCAGACAAGTATACTTCTACATATTCGTCAGGAACCAACTTGTTTAGTAATTCTTTTTGGGGACGTAATAATATTACAGCACTGGGGTCCAACAGCAAATATGTAAGTGTGTCTGGTTCTGCCAATACCGCAGATA
>JAHHTL010000028.1 GCA_020024635.1 Ruminococcus sp. | reverse complement strand
TCTTTAAAATGGATTGGCTTTTGATGTCTATCGTTCTTCTTTGTATCATGGCAATGGGGTTGTATACAATCATCTATCGTATTGAGAAAAAAATAAACCGCTAAAGAAAAAATGAGTCACAAAATGGAGCCTGCAAAAACTGCCGTCCCCAATTTTGTACTCATTCTACATATCTACCTATATTTCAATACCATGGTCATTATCGAATTTCTGTTCCCACTTATTTGCTTACTGGAATTTCGCCCAATATCCTTGGATAAATATAAACAAAACAATAATTGGAAGAATATAAGATACATAAGCTCTTACCCAATTTGGAAATTTGATTCCTTCTCCTGTATTGGCTTCTTTGGTAAAATTGCTCCACCCCCATCCATATCGACTGGTACAGAACAAAAGGTATACCAAACTTCCCAACGGGAGTAAATTATTGCTTACAAGGAAATCTTCAAAATCAAGAATATTCCCTCCCATCGGTGTTATTCCACTTAACAGATTAAATCCCAAAATACACGGCATAGATAATACAATAATTGCAACCATATTATAAACTACCGCCTTCTTTCGACTGCATCCTGTTAAATCCATTGCAAAAGAAATGATATTTTCGAAAACAGCAATAATTGTGGATGCTGCTGCAAAAAACATACACAAAAAGAACAATGTCCCCCAAATTCTTCCTCCACTCATAGCATTGAAAATATTGGGAAGTGTAATAAAAATAAGCATAGGACCACTTCCTGGATTTACTCCGAATGCAAAACATGCTGGGAATATGATCAATCCGGCAATCAAAGCAACCGCAGTGTCCAATACTGTAATATATACAGCTTCTCCGGTCAACGTTCGCTTTTTATCAATATAACTACCAAAAATAGCAAGTGCTCCAATCCCAAGACTCAATGTAAAAAACGCTTGTCCCATGGCTGCAAAGACTGCCTCTTTCATGCCATTTTCTCTCAATTTCCCAAAATCTGGATATAGATAGAACCGAAGTCCTTCTCCAGCACCTTCTAGTGTACTTGAACGAACCGCCAACACCACCATGAGCGCTAAAAGAACTAGCATCATTAATTTTGTAATCTTCTCTACGCCTTTTTCTAAACCTTGTGCACAAATTGCAAAACACAAAATGACCACGAAAACCATGCAAACCGTCATAAGTATGGGACGTTGTGTCAAATTAGAAAATTCATTTTCAATAGCCTTCGCATCTAATCCTGTAAATTTTCCAGTTGCCATTTTGATAAAGTAAAGAAACATCCATCCCCCAATAGTTGTATAAAACATCATCAAAAGATAATTTCCTGCTATGGCTCCATACTTGTACCAATGCCATTTACTTCCTTCTGGTTCTAATTTATCAAATGACAATGCCGCGCTTGCCTGACTGCTACGTCCAACGGCAAACTCCATAACCATAATCGGCATTCCTAAAATCAAAAGAAAGAATAAATAAATTAATACAAAAGCTGCCCCTCCATATTGTCCTGTGATATACGGGAATCTCCATACATTTCCTAGACCAATCGCACATCCTGCCGATATCAGGATGAAACCAAGTCTGGAACCAAACTTTTCTCTCTTCATGCCGTAGCCCCTTTCTGTAACAAATATATCTTTCTTCAATCTTCTTATGAATATTCCACTTTAAAGCATTAAAGAACTGTAGAACTATACTATCACAGAGCTTCTTTCCTGTCAACCAGCTGAATCCTTTGTCTGTTGATTTCATACATCATATCCCTGAAGTAACTCCTATGCTATCTAAACTCTATGCAGCCAAATACACATGAAGATTCCAAGAGATAGAAATGGTCCAAAGGCAATACTCCTCTTGCCCTCATCCCCTTTCACTATTTGATATAAAATGAGATAAAATCCCGCGAAAAAAACACTACTACAAAAAGCACTCCAAATCTTACTCACTCCCAGAAAGACTCCAGCCGCTCCCATCATCTTTATATCTCCACTCCCAAAACTATTGGAAAACATATAATTTAAAACAATCATCGGTACACTCACCGCAAAAAAGCCAAAAAACTGTCCTGCCCAACCTAAGTCTTCCCGGACGATTCCTCTTAGTACACCTATAAGAAAAATAGAAATTATGTAACGATTGCTAATCTTTCTTTCCTTCCAATCCTGATAGGTAACCAAAAACAGGAGCGCTGTCATAAAAATTTTTAATGTTGTATCCAAATTACTCTTCTATCTGCGATTCTTGTTCTTCTTCATAATACTTAATCAACGCCTGTGTCCCAAGATCCCCACAACCTTCAGACTCCAATTCTTCATAATGAGAAAGTACCATACTAAGCATTTCTAAATTTAATTCACTTATATTGGACTCAACCAAAGCTATTTTCATATCTTTCACAAAATGTTTTATAAAAAATCCTGGTGTATAATCTTTTTCCAGAATTTTTTCTCCCAAAAGATCCAACTGTTTGCTTCCTGCCGCACCTGTAGACACAGAGTTTAGGGCATTGTGAACATCCAACCCTTTCGCTTTTGCATAAGAAATTGCTTCACAAATTCCTGAAAGAGTTCCTGCAATCATGATTTGATTCATCATTTTACAATGCTGTCCACTTCCTGCTTTGCCCTGGTAATTGATTGTTGTACCCATTGCCTGAAATACAGGAAGGCAATGCTCATAATCTTCTTTCTCTCCCCCAACCATAATAGACAATGTACCATTTATCGCTCCTTGATCTCCGCCTGTCACCGGTGCATCTAAGACATGCACTCCTTTTTTCGAGCCTTCTTCATAAATTTTTTCAGAAATCCTAGGGCTTGTTGTTGTCATATCGATTAAATATGTTCCTGCTTTCACGCTATCTAGAATATTTTCTGGTTCAAAATACACTTCTTCTACATCTCTTGGAAATCCTACCATTGTAATAACTTTATCACAATCTTCCACACAAGATTTGATTGACGAATGATACACCGCGCCCGAAACAAGTAAATCATTTATTTTTGATTTATCTCTTGCATAGACGTTGACATCAAATCCTGCTTTCATTAGATTTCTGATCATTGGTTTGCCCATGATCCCAGCTCCGATAAATCCAATCTTTTCCATAAACACTTTCTCCTAATATTAACTAATTTATAATTTTGATACTTCTATTATATCAATTTTTTTTAAAATAAAAAGTATAAAATGGTTGAAATCTTCTTTAAATAGTTATATAATGATAAAGGTCATTTTTAAATAACTAGCTGAAATAGCTCAGTCGGTAGAGCACTTCACTCGTAATGAAGGGGTCGTCGGTTCGAATCCGATTTTCAGCTTTTCTATGGACGAAATAGTTGATTTTCTATTCGTCGAAAAGGGGAAGATGTCGAACGGCATCTTCCCCTTTTATTACTTATCACCATGTTCCATATGCACAGTAAGTTGATTGAACGGAATATCGATTCCCTCTTGATCAAACGTAAGTTTTATTTGTTCTAAAAGTTTCCAACGAACTGGCCAGTATTCTTCTGTTTTTACCCAGGCACGAGCCCCAAGCACAACAGAACTATCTGCCAATGAATCTACAAACACCTTGATATCTTCTTCTTGTATGATACCATTTTGTTCCGATAAAAGTCTTTGCAATATTTCTTTTGCTTTTTGAAGATCCGACTGATAAGAAATTCCAACTTTTAAATCTAACTGTCTCTCTGGTTTTGCAGTCACATTAATAATCGTACTATTTACAAGTGTTCCATTTGGAATAATGATGGTTTTATTATCCAAGGTAGACAACTTCGTATAAAAAATCTGAATTTCTTTTACAGTTCCTTCTGTTTTTCCGCCATTTTCAATGATATAATCCCCTACCACAAAGGGCTTTAAAATCAATATCAAAATGCCTCCTGCAAAGTTTGATAAACTCCCTTGTAACGCCAGACCTACAGCAACTCCTGCTGATGCAATCAATGCAGCTACCGAAGAAGATTCTACCCCTAATTTTGTTGCAATGACAAAAATCAACAATGCATACAAGAAAAATTTTAGCATGGAGTCTACGAATTGAGCCACCCCTTTATCTGCATTGGTTCGTTCAATGGAATGACGTACAATTTTACGAATCCACTGAATGACAATTCTACCTACAATAAATAAAACAATTACCAAAACAACACGAAATCCAAAGTCAATCAACCTCGGTATATTATCCTGAACATACTGTGCAAGCCTTCCTGCTTCTTTTGTTACCTCTTCTGCTACTTGCTCTGCTGTCTGAGCGTTTCCTGTTCCATTCATCCTTCGTTACGTTCCTTTCGTTATTTAAGCGCCAGAAATGCACAGAGATTTCCTCTTTTGTCTCCGGTTGCTCGATGTGAAAACATAAGATCACGATTGCAATGTGTACATATATTTGTAATCGCAATATGTTCTTTTTTAATCCCCGCTTCAAGAAAAATTAGTTCATTTGCTTTCCATAAATCTAGCTGATACCGTCCGTTCGGCTTTCTGTAAAAAAGATCTTTCTGATATTCTTCTGAAAATTGAGTGCGAAATTGCTCTATTACCTCTTCACTCACTTCATAACACTCCTGACATATCGATGGTCCTATCGCTGCCAATATATGTTCTGGTTTACATCCAAAATTTTCTTGCATACAACGAACCGTATTGTTTCCGATTTTTCCAACCGTTCCTCTCCATCCCGAATGAGATAAACCAATTACCTTTTTTACTGGATCTAAAAAATACAAAGGTACGCAATCTGCGAAAAAGGTTACAAGACAAAGTTCTGGAACATTTGTAACTAATCCATCTACGTCTGAATAATCTCTAGGGCACACTATACCCATTCCGCGTTCTTTCTCGGTTACAACCCGTACATTTGTTGTATGCGTTTGATGCGTAAACACCATATTTTCTGGTTTTACACCGATTGCATTTCCAATACGATTAAAATTTTCTCTTACATGTTCTTTGTCATCTCCTCGTGTAAAACTTAGATTTAAAGAAGACCAACAATCCTTGCTTACTCCACCTAAGCGTGTAGAAAATCCGTGATGGACAAGTCCTGTGTTTGTCAACATCGGGTAAGCTAGATAAGGGGTATCCCCTTCCATTTCTGTAAAAATTTGTTCTTGATTTTTATAGTGGAATCCAAGCCCCATATAGTTCCTCCATTTCATCAAATTCTTGCGTCAAACGCATTTTTCAAGTGAATGATTCGTTTCCCTTCTATTCCAATCACATCAAAGCGACACCTTTTATTATTTAAGTGTTTTTCTGTCAAATACCAGAATGCACTTCTACTAATCCGCATTTGTTTTCTTTCATCCACCGCCTCTAAAGCAGTGTGGGAACACGTGCGATACTTCACTTCGCAAAATACAATCCACCCTTGCTCCATTGCTATAATATCAATTTCTCCGGCGTGACATCTATAATTTAATTGAAGCACAACATACCCTTGACTTTCTAGGTATTGCGCGGCAATCTGTTCGTATTTTGTTCCCGTTTGTCTTTTATTTTTCTGTCTCAATTATTTGACCAACTGCGTACAATTTCCCAACCCCTCTGGGACTTTACTTGTCTATAAAGTTTTTGATGAACGTATTTCTGTGAATTGGAGTTGGCCCATATTTTTTCAAAGCCTCAATGTGGGTCGCTGATCCATATCCTTTGTTGCCTGCAAATCCATATTCTGGCATAATCTTATCATACTCCATCATTAGACGATCTCTCGTAACTTTTGCAATAATACTTGCAGCCGCGATAGATACGCTCTTTGCATCCCCTTTTATAATGGGAACTTGACGAATCGTAACCCCCGGAATACGAACCGCATCATTTAACAAAAGATCTGGAGATTCTTTTAAATCCTCTATTGCAATTCGCATTGCTTCATAGGTTGCCTGCAAAATATTAATTTCATCAATTCTAGCTGGACTTGCCATTCCCACACCGACAGAAATGGCTTTCTCCATAATTTCATCATACAATTCTTCTCTTTTTTTTGCACTTAATTTTTTTGAATCATTCAAATACAAAATTTCACAATTTTTAGGAAGAATCACCGCCCCAGCCACAACAGGTCCTGCAAGCGGGCCGCGTCCCGCTTCATCAATTCCACAAATACAGGAATATTCCTGATATTCTTTTTCATACATTTGCATTTGTTCTAGACGTATGCGTTCCTGTTTTACTTTTTCTTCCTGCTTTTGATAGCGAGCAATGAGTTGTTTTACCCCGGCTCGTTCATCTGCGTCATACTTTTCATACAAAGCAGCCCATTCTTCCTTTTTGGCCTGCTCAAATTCCCATTTGATCTGCTGTATACTATTTCCCATGTGTGATTACCCCAAAGGAGTGAAACGGCCATATTCGAATCCATGCTTTTCCTGCGAGTTCTTTTTTGTGAAGTACCCCTACCTGTTCACTACGACTATCCTTACTATGATTTCTATTATCTCCCAAAACAAAATATTCATCCGAACCTAGCACGATTGGGTCTGCCGCAATCCCTGATTCCTCCATTCTTTCTTTTCCAAAATTCTCTTCTAGCTTTTCTCCATTTACATAAACAAATCCATCTTTAATTTGTATCGTTTCCCCTGGCATACCTATAATTCTTTTAATGTAATAAACATTTTTTTCGTAGCGGTAGGGGAAAATAATAATATCAAATCTTTCCGGATCTTTAAATCGGTAAGAAATTTTATCTACAATAAGATTATCTCCATCAAACAGCGTATTTTCCATGGATTTCCCCTCAACCCGTGTTCGTTGCCCGACAAATGTAGTAATAAACCAGGTCAATGCGAAAATAAATATAATGTATAAAATCCAACTAAAGGCCTCACGTACTTTGCTTTTCTTCTCCATCTTTTCCCTTCTTTCAACTATTTCTATGCTTACTTGGATTGTGATTCGTAATCATTTGGAGTTTCAAGAGTGATTTTTCCAATTCGTCCATTTCGGAAATCATCCAATAAAAGTCTGGCAGCTTTTTCTGTATCCAGCTCATTTCCTCTTAGCAGGCAGTGTCTGCTTTGTGCGATTTGTTTTAAACATTCGTACTTGTCTTCTAGTTCTTCTATTGCGTACTTGGAATTTAATGTTCCTGAATATTTTTGTACTAAAAATCCTATTAATTCCATTGCCAATTCTTCTACATTTAATATTTCATCTTTAATTGATCCTATTAGAGCCAGTCGAAGCCCGACTGTCTGATCCTCAAATTTAGGCCATAAAATTCCCGGTGTGTCTAAAAGCTCTACATTTTTGTTCAAGCGGATCCACTGTTTTCCCTTTGTAACTCCTGGCTTATTTCCTGTTTTTGTACATGCCTTTCCGGCAAGCGCGTTAATAAAAGTTGACTTCCCAACGTTTGGTATTCCAACCACCATAGCACGAACCGGACGGTTTAAAATGCCTCGTTTCCGATCTCGCTCAATTTTTTCTTTGCAGGCTTCTTGAATGACACCATAGATGGATTTTATCCCTCCACCTTTTCTAGAATTTATTTTTAGAACAGAATATCCTCTCTCCTTAAAATACTCCGCCCAGGCTTCTGTTTGTTTTTCTTCTGCCAAATCTGATTTGTTTAAAAGAATCAGTCTTGCTTTGTTTTTTCCTAATTCATCAATTTCTGGGTTTCTGCTACTCATAGGAATTCTTGCATCTACCAGTTCGATTACAAGATCAATTAATTTAATATTCTCCTGCATCATACGCTTTGCTTTTGTCATATGACCTGGATACCACTGAAAATTCATATTATACCTCTCTATCTTATGGCTTCTTCATAAATCCAATCCGTTCCATTGGACCTGCAATAAACCAAACTTTACCATAAATATCTTTTTTTTCAACATTTCCTATATCGGCCTTTCGGCTATCATCACTGCTGGTAGAATTATCTCCCAACACAAAATATTCTTCTTTTCCTAATTTTAACGGTTCCGCTGCAACTCCTGCACTTTGCAGATCTTTCACATAGATCTGTTCCTTGATTTTCCTTCCGTTAATGTAAATTTCTCCTTGTTTAATCTGGATTGTTTCTCCTGGAAGCGCAACAACCCGCTTAATAGAATAGTGGCTACTGGAATTTCCCCCCGGTTTAAACGCAATAATATCTCCCCGCTTTGGCGGAAGTATCAGATAGTTTGCTCGATTTACAAGAACAACATCTCCATTTTTTAATATCGGTTTCATGGAATCTCCTGCATTACTTACCCTTTGTCCAAATCCAATTACAAGTAAAAAAGCCACAATGCATACCAGCAAAATTTCTAAACTCCAACATAAGCTCTCTCTAATTTTTTTTAGTATTTTTTTTCTTTTCTTTCGAAATGCTTTTTTATCAAACCGAATTTTTCCTTTTTTCCCCTTTTTCCCAGAAGGCAAGATTTTCTCCTTCACTCGGCTTTGCTTACTCATAGTTTACCTCTCACTGTTCTATAATGGAAAAGGGACAACATACATACTGTACTTGTCCCTCTTAAAGTCATTATTTTACTAACTCTTTAACCTTAGCTCTCTTACCAACGCGTCCTCTTAAGTAGTTAAGTTTTGCTCTTCTTACTTTACCTCTACGAACAACTTCTACATTTTCAACGTTTGGTGAGTGTAATGGCCAAGTCTTCTCAACACCTACTCCGTTAGACTGTTTTCTTACTGTGAAAGTAGCTCTTGTGCTTCCGCCTTGTTTCTTCAAAACGGTTCCTTCAAAAACCTGGATTCTTTCACGATTACCTTCTTTAATCTTTGCATAAACTTTAACAGTATCTCCAACGTTAAATTCAGGTGCATTTTCCTTCAACTGCTCTGCTTCAATTTTTCTGATGATTTCGTTCATTTGTGTGACCTCCTTATAATTTAGACGTTCTTAATGCCTATCATACGGGGTCATCATTTCCCGTAGATCCATTTTTGCATCAGAGGACCATCCTTCTTTCTCTCACAACTTTTGTAGTTTAACATATTTTTTCCAGTATTTCAAGTGTTTTTCTACATCTTGTCAACAAGCTTTTTTTCTTCTTCGGTTAAATTGCACTTTTGTAAAAGGTCTGGACGCCTTTGTTTGGTTCTGATGACAGACTGTTCTCTTCTCCATTTTTCAATCTTTGCATGATGTCCAGACAAAAGGACTTCGGGTACTTTTTTCTCATGCCACACTTCGGGTCTAGAATATTGTGGATACTCCAAAAGATTCTCTTGGAAAGATTCAAACTCTGCCGACACATCGTTATGAAGAACCCCTGGCACTAACCGAGAGATCGTATCTACCATAACCATAGCTGGAAGTTCTCCTCCCGTTAACACATAATCACCAATTGATACATAATCTGTCACAATTTCTTCCAACACTCGTTCATCAATTCCTTCATAATGTCCGCATAAAAGAACCAAGTCTTCCTCTTTTGCAAATTCTTCTGCCATATGTTGGGTAAACGTTGCTCCTTGTGGAGACAGATATACCACTCTTGGTTTTTTATTAATCTTCTTTTTCACGGATTCATAGGCCTGATAAACCGGTTCTGCCTGCATTAACATCCCAGCTCCGCCTCCGTAGGGATAGTCATCCACACTGTGATGCTTATTATAGGCATAATCTCTTATATTTATCGCTTCAATGGATAAAAGCCCCTTTGTTACCGCTCTGCCTGTAATACTTGTAAGTAACCCATTCATTACCATTTCTGGGAATAATGTTAATATATGAAAATTCATAAACTTCCACCTTTATTTTTAATCGATTAGCCCATCTAGAAGATGTACTTTCATAGTTTGTGTATCTAGATTTACATCCAAAATGCATTCATAAATTGCCGGAATTAATATTTCACCATATTGGGAAGATTCTACCACATACACTTCGTTTGCACCTGTTTCAATTACATCGGTAAGAATCCCAAGTTCCTCTTCTTCTGTAACAACCTTCAAACCGATTAAATCCGCAATAAAATATTCATCTTCTTCTAATTCTACTGCATCTTCTCTCGTAACAAGTAAACTTTTTCCCTTGTGCATTTCAATATCATTTATATTATCAATTCCCTTAAATTTCAGAATAACAAATTGTTTAAAAAATTTCACACCTTGAATCTCTAAAGGAATCTGTTGTTTTCCTGTGTCAAGTATTACATTTTTTAGCTTTTTAAACCTCTGTGGATCATCTGTCGTAGGGAACACTTTTACTTCCCCTTTGATTCCATGTGTTGAGGAAATCACTCCAACTTGTAAGTATTGTTCCATATTTTTCTCCTGTTTCATAAAAATACAGGGACAGTCTACAAGACTGCCCCTTTTCCTTCTGCTATTGCACAATGTCAACAACAACTCTTTTCTCTTCTTTGGCAGCTGCTGCCTTAACAACTGAACGAATTGCCTTTGCGATACGTCCCTGTTTTCCAATGACTTTTCCCATATCACTTTCTGCAACATGGACTTCAATCACTGTAGTTCTGCCATCTTCTTTCTCAGAAACAACAACGCTGTCTGGGTCGTCAACTAATGCTTTCGCGATTACTTCAACTAATTCTTTCATGTAAGCCACCTCCGCAGAACAGCTTATTTTTCAATACCTGCTTCTTTTAAAAGTTTTGCTACAACTTCTGTAGGCTGAGCTCCGTTGTTTAACCATTTTTTAGCTGCTTCTTCATCAACTCTGATTGCGCTTGGCTCTACGTTTGGATCGTATGTTCCAATTTCTTCGATAAATCTACCATCTCTTGGTGATCTTGAATCTGCTACTACGATTCTATAGAAAGGAGCTTTTTTCTGTCCCATTCTTCTTAATCTCATTTTTACTGCCATGTCTTTCACCTCTTCTTAAAATTTTTATTTCTTAGTTATTATCTATGTGTTAAAAAGGAAGTCTAAATCTACCTTTCTTACCACCTTTGCCACCTAGCATTCCTGGAAGCTTTTTCATCATTTTCTTTGCTTCGTTGAACTGCTTTACCATACGGTTTACTTCAGAAATATCAACCCCTGCACCTTGTGCGATTCGATGTTTTCTTGATGGATTTAAAATCTCTGGATTCCTTCTTTCTTCCGGAGTCATGGAATAAATCATTGCTTCCATTCTTGCCATCTTTTTTTCACTTTCTTCGTCATCAAAATCCGGCATTTTCCCAGCGCCAATTCCCGGCATCATTCCAAGCACGCTAGAAAGTCCACCCATTTTCTTCATCTGCTCCATGCTCATGAGATAATCATTGAAATCAAACTGGGCTTTCTTCATCTTCTGAGTCATTTCTCTGGCTTTGTCTTCATCAATCTCTGCCCCCGCTTTTTCAATCAACGTGAGCACGTCTCCCATCCCCAAAATACGGGAAGCCATTCGATCTGGATAAAACTGTTCTAAATCAGAAAGTTTTTCTCCCATACCAACATAGAGAATCGGTCTTCCGGTAACAGCTTTAATTGATAAGGCTGCACCACCTCTTGTATCGCCATCTAATTTGGTAACGATCACACCATCTATTCCAATCTTTTCGTTGAAACTGCTGGCAACATTTACTGCATCCTGACCCGTCATTGCATCTACAACCAGTATCGTCTGATGTACCTCAACAACTTCTTTAATCTGTTGTAGCTCCGCCATCATGTCCTCATCTACATGAAGTCGTCCCGCTGTATCTAAGATTACAAGGTTATTTCCATTCTTTTTTGCATGTTCTAGAGCTGCTTTTGCAATATCCGCCGGTCTGTTTTTGTCTCCCATAGAGAAGACTTCCACCCCTTGCTTCTCACCATTGATCTGCAATTGCTTGATTGCTGCAGGTCTATACACATCACACGCAACAAGCAGCGGTTTTTTTCCTTTTAATTTAAACTTCCCAGCAAGTTTTGCTGTTGTTGTTGTCTTACCAGCTCCCTGAAGTCCTGCCATCATAATGACGGTAATAGCACTTCCCGGTTGTAATTTAATTTCCGTTGTTTCCGAACCCATAAGGCTCACAAGTTCTTCATTTACAATCTTTATGACCATCTGTCCAGGATTCAGCCCATTCATCACATCTTGACCAACCGCTCGTTCCTGTACACTTTTAATAAAGCCTTTTACAACCTTGAAGTTTACATCCGCCTCTAGAAGTGCCAACTTTACTTCTCTTAAAGCCATCTTAACATCTGCTTCCGTAAGTCGCCCTTTGCTTCTTAGATTCTTAAATACGTTCTGAAGTTTTTCCGTTAAATTATCAAATGCCATTCTATAACTCCTCCATTATCGTATCCGATATCTTGCGGATTTTCCTTACCATAACTTCTGGTTCTTCTTTGTTTTCCAAACCGGAATCCAAAATTCTGTTCATCTCATGAACTTTTTCTTTGATGGATAAAAAACGTTCAACCAAGTGAAGTTTTTCTTCATATCCTTCCAAAATTTTCTGACATCGTTTCACAAGATCATGAACTCCTTGTCTACTAATCCCTGCATCCTGTGCAATTTCGCTAAGAGATAAGTCTTCCAACATAAATTGTGCGTAAATATCTTTCTGATGGTCTGTCAATAGTTCACCATAAAAATCAAATAATAATGTCTGCTCTAAAATTTCGTTCATTTGAATCACCTTCCTTATCATACACATTTCTTTTCACTCTGTCAAGTATTTTTTCTTGACATATTTTTTCTCACCTTTTTCCTTTTCTGACATATAGTAAACTGTAATCAATCCAATATGGAGGTTCTAACATGAGTGAATTAAATACAACACATTGTGGCTGTAACTGCGAATCAAACTGTGGTGGCGGAAAAGGAAATACCGGTATGTCTTCTTGCCTTTGGCTAATTCTGCTTCTCACATGCTGTGGCGGATGTGGCGGATACGCTACACCAAAGAATGGTTGTGGAAATGACAACTGTATGTGGGTAATCTTATTACTTCTTTGCTGCGGCGGATTTGGTGGTCCATGCGACTGCAGATAATCTAAACTCCCGTCAACCCCAGGTGTTTTGTGCCTGGGGTACTATTTTTACCAGTTCATAATCTATAAACTTCATACATATATATTTACAACCTTATAACTAAGGAGTTCTTATGGAACATTCACCTCCAAAACCTATGACACCTTTTGATGAACTCGTTATCTCACCTGACCTTCAAATATTAAAGTTACTTCTCCCTTATACCCCTCCAGACCAGCAAGAGTTTTTAGGTGTTTTTATTAAAATATTTGAATTAAAAGAAACGGTTCGTTTTTTTGTAAATGCCAGAAATAATCTTCTACCTAGTACCGGCTGGAACTATGCCGCTTCCTCCAACACGGAGATTATAAATGCGCTAAAACCTTATATTTCTCCTTCCAAAATCGAAGTATTAAACACTTTCTCTTCCTTATTAACTGCTTTGGAAACTGGAGAAAACCTCTCTCCCATCGAAATAATGATGGGAATGTTGACACCTGATCAACAAAATATGTATGAAATGTATAGCGAAATGTTTGAGAATGAAATGAAAGGAAACAATCGAAATGAATGAATGGATGAATCACCCGGCAATGAAAAATCTTGATCCCGCAAAATTAGAATTGATCAAAATAGCTGCAACACAGACAGCCGGAAAGTCAAACAACGAACTTCCTCCTGTTATGATGGCTTTGATCCATGCAGCAAACAAAAAAGGGATTTCTTTTACCGAAGAGGAATTCGACTTGATCATGCAAATTATGAAAGATGGAAAATCCGAAGAAGAACAACAACAAATTGATCAAACGATTCATATGGTTCGCTCTGTATTCAAAAAGAGGAAGGACTAAAATCCTTCCTCTTTTCTTAGTTTTCTGATTTTTCTACGCTTTTCTGCCGCTTGCCAGTCACCTCTTTGCTGTTCTGTCTCCAAAATCAGTTTCGGAACTGGCTTTGGAGTATCATTTTCATCCAATGATACCATAGTGAAATATGCGCGGTTAATCGGACTTCTCATGCCATTTGGTGATTCCTTGTAAGTATCCACTCTTACTTCCATAGATGTATTTCCCACATAGATAACTTTTCCAATAATAACGATCAAATCATCCTGGTATGCGCCTTTCATGAACCGAAGATTGTCTACCGATGCTGTAATAACATTCCCACAAGTATGTCTTCTAGCCACAAAACCTGCCACTTCATCCATCCATTGCATAAGAATCCCTCCAAATAGTCTTCCCGCTGCATTTAAATGATTTGGTCTAACAACATGCATTGTCTCTACGCGTGAATCTTCCATTCTTTTCTCTTCTGGCATGTGTCCTTCTCTTCCTTTCACTCTTTCTATAATCGGCCCAAAAACATCGTTTTCTTTTTATCTAGAATTACAATGTACTTCCAAAATCACTGACAATTGCCTGACCTGTAATCGCACGAGACTCATCTGAAGCAAAGAATGTAAGAATATTAGCAACATCATCTGGCATACAAATCGGCACTTTCATGTCTGCATGTTTACACATAGCTCCAAACATCTCTGAATCCATCGTATCTGGTCCCATATTTGCTACCATAGGTGTCGCAATGGAGCCTGGGCATATCGCATTACAACGGATATTTTGTCCGGCAAATCGAAGTGCTGTATGACGTGTTATTCCAATAATTGCTGCTTTTGAGGCTACATAAGATGCACCACCGCAACCCATGACACCTGCAACAGATGCAACATTTACAATGGAGCCACCACCGTTTTCTTTCATCTGATTCGAAATCTCACGAATGCAATACATCGTTCCTTTTTCATTAATAGCAAGGACGCGATCTAAATCCTCATCTCCAAAACGATCAATTGGTCTTAATCCTTCATCTAATACTCCGGCATTATTGATCAGTATATCTACTTTTCCATATGCTTCTACAGTCTTTTGTAATAAGCGCTTTACATCCTCTAATTTGGAAATATCTGTAACAACCGGAAGTACTTCTCCTCCTGCTTCACGAATTTGTGATGCAACCTCTTCTAACGGCTCCACACGTCTGGCACTTATAACAACTTTTGCACCTTCTTTAGCAAACATTTTTGCAGTTGCTGCACCAACTCCAGAGTTAGCTCCAGTAATAATCGCTACTTTTTCTGATAAACGTCCCATAATTTTTCCTCCTAATATTTGACATTTTCACTTCTGTTACTCCTAGTTTAGTATAAAAATCCCGCTTCGTCAATCGCTCTTATTCATCTTATGTTATTCCTCTTAAAGAGAATGTTCTTGAAAGGATTCCGGAAACATTGTAGAATGATTTTGACATAGATTTTTTTCATTAGGGAGGTTTTTCCATGCACAATATACAACTAACATTGGAATATGACGGTTCTAGATATCAAGGGTGGCAACGACTTGGAAAAGACGAGTCTAAAAATACAATCTCAAACAAAATTCTTGAGATCCTACACAAAATGACCGCTGAAAATGTTGAATTATTCTGTGGCGCCAGAACAGAAGTTGGCGTTCATGCCTACAAGCAAATTGTAAACTTTAAAACTACATCTGACATGAAATCCTATGAAATCAAACAATACTTAAATCGATATTTGCCTATGGATATTGCAGTTTTGGAGGTCAAAGAAGTTCCTGAGCGATTTCATTCTTCTTTAAACGCAAAATCCAAAACCTATCTCTATCGCATCGCCATTGGTGATGTTCCTAGTGTCTTTGATCGAAAATACACCTACTATTCTTTTAAAACTCCAGATATTACCGCCATGGAGCAAGCTGCACTTCTTTTGATTGGAGTCCACGATTTTAAAAACTTTTCGACGGTCAAAAAAAGCAAATCCACAGAGAAAGAAATATATGACATTTCCATTTACTATGATTTGTCAGAAATTCAGATTACCATCTGCGCAAAAGACTTTCTACACAATATGGCACGAATGATAATTGGAACACTTTTGGACATTGGACTTGGCAAGCGAAAAAAAGAATGTATTGAGGCTATTTTTTCTGGTGCAGAAGTTTCTAGTGCTCCTTGTGATCCAAAAGGACTTTTTCTCCAAGAAATCTCATACGACTAATACTTTTCGTTCTATTTTCATAATAACAGAAAGGATTTTACATATGGAATTGTATCAACTTTCCCTTTATTTTTTTGTTTACTCCTTTTTAGGCTGGTGCACAGAAGTTTCCTACGCCGCTGTTAAACAACATCATTTTGTTAATCGAGGTTTTTTAAATGGTCCTGTTTGCCCCATTTACGGATTTGGCGTTACCATTGTGATTTATTTTCTCACTCCTTTGAAAGACAATTGGATACTTCTTTATATTTTTTCAGTAGTTCTTGTAACGTTTCTAGAAGGTATAACCGGATGGATTATGGATATTGTATTTCACAATAAATGGTGGGATTACTCCGATCAACCTTTTAATATTGGTGGATATGTCTGCATCACCTTTTCGCTGATCTGGGGCGTTGCCTGCGTGCTGATCGTAAAATTTATTCAGCCTTTTGTTGCAAAGCTAATCCTCCTTCTTCCACATACTCTTGGACTTGTGCTGATTGCATTTTTCTGTCTGATCCTGTTTTCCGATGCGTGTGTAACAGCCTCCTGTGTTTTAAAGATAAACCATCACCTTGTAGTTATGGAAAAAATCGCATATGAACTTCACCAGTTCTCAGATCAACTGGGATATGATTTGTCCGAAAAAGTTTTAATTGCCCTTGAAAAACAAGAAGTTGTTAAAAGCAAACATAATGACTCTTTCACCGAACTAAGAGAGTTGGAAATGGAAACTGCTGAAGAATTACGTTATCGAATCAATGAGCTAAAAAAACGCTACAAAAAAATAAACCGTCTCCATTCTATTAATGCGCTTCGACTTATGAAAGCTTTTCCCAAAATGGAGCCTCACCAACACAAAGAACAATTTCACGTTCTCAAAAAATTTTTACAAAACAAAAAGAAAAAGTAAGAACAAGCATGGTCGATTGGCCATGCTTGTTCTTATTTAAATTTTTGTCCTGTATAATACATTTCAATTGGATCGATGGGATCCACTGGATTTTCCAGTTGCATTTTCGTTTTTCTCCCATGCCCTCTTAAAATTGCACCCAGCTTATTATAAACCCAGAAAGAATGTACTAACACCATATTTACTTTTCCAATCCTGTCTTTCGTGGTTTTTTCATAAAAAACTCCACCAACTTCAAACTCTGCTTTTTTATGAATCAATGAAATTAATTCTGTCTCACATGTAACTGACTCAGGTAAAATAGTATAAGCTCTTCCAACACACCCTGGTTTGTGTGAATCGCTTCCTCCTGTCATAACTTTTCCATATTTCTTTGCCAGCTTCATAGCGCCTTCATTCGACTTTGCAGACTCGCAACAATTGTACGCCTCTATAAAATCAAATCGTTTCATAATTTCAGGGTTGGAGTAAAATTTTTTTGTATTTGTTATACTCATATATTTCTCGCCGCAAGGATGTGCAGGTCCTAGCACCCCGCCATTACGATGAACAAACTCGATCAACGAAGTAACCGGCATCCCTCTTTTTTCTAAAACGCGCATCTTCACACCTTCCGGCATAATAACAAGAATATGTCCTGCATCTTTTGTATCATATTCAATCCCTTTTAAAACGACAAAATCCGTATGCACTTTTCCTTGCATTTTTTCTTTCCAATAGCGGTATCCATTATACGTATTATGATCTGTAATGACCATTCCCTGAAATCCTTGTTGTTTTAAAAGAGTAATATATTCATCCAGACTTACTTTACTGTCTATGGAGCCTTCTTTTACATGACAATGCATATCTATTTTCATATCCGGTCCTCCTCGTCTGCTAGTGATCCTTGCATCTTATGATTGTATTATACAACTTTACTACAGTGCTGGCAATCATCTATCTTCTAACTATTTTAATAATTTTTTCCAAAATTAAAGGTAAATGCCAATCCAACATGATCAACACTTACCTTTAACACGACACTCTTTCCATTGGTTTTACCTCTTATTGCTAATTTTTAATTAGATAAAAGTTTTTTCTACTCTTTCTGGTGGTCCGTACCTCCTGTTCTTTTATTTTTTATCTCTTTTATTTGTTAATGTTATAATAATACATTTCTTTTTATATGTCAATAGATTTTTGAAATTATTTTAATTTTATTATGTAATTATCTGTTACTTTAAAAAACTTTCCATTTTTGTATATTCTTTTTATATTAAGAAATGCAGGACCTTTTAAAGTCCTGCACGCACTCATAAAATAGTAAATTCATTTCGCTTATATTTTATAATTCCCTCTTTTTCCATCTGACTTAATTCGTGAGATAAAGCACTTCGATTCACACACAAATACGCGGAAAGCTCATCTCTCGAATATGGAATAGAAAATGTTGATTTTCCTTTTTTCTTTTCTTGAATTCGAAGGTATGTCATCACTCGATCTCGCAATCCTTTTTGCATTAGTATTTCCAATTTGTATGTTTTCCTCATGTTTTCGTGAGAAATAAGAACCATGGTGTTGTGTAATATTTTTAACCGGTGCTGTTCCTTTATCGAGCCTGCTTTTTCAATTCGCTTCCAGTCAAACTCTAATACAACTGCATCTTCTGTCGCACGGATATCGTAGGGGTTTATTTTACTTGTTGTGGAGACCACATCAATTCCGACTACGGAATATTCTTTCAATTTCTGCACCAAATGTTCATCCCCACGAACAGTAAAAAGAGACAATGCTAAATCTCCTTTTGCTATAATCCCAATCTGGTTTAGCTTTTCTCCTGCTGTGGCCCAGCACTCCCCTTTTCGAATATGGCGTAGATGGATTTTTAAATCCATCGCCAAATCTTCCAACTCTTCTTCTTCAATTTCCGAAAATAATCTAGCCTTCCCAAGAACTTTTTTTATATCACACATTTTTATCTTCTGCCTTTTCTTTTTTACCGTTTTGGTAATAAATTCACCATTTTTCCTGCTTGAAAAATACCACCACAGGAGCCTTTTCCAACAATCTCTCGTGCTTTCTTTGAATCTGTAACAATCATTCCGGACAACGCATCTACTCCATATTCATAAAGAATGGGACTAAGGGTTACAGAGGGTCCTACCATTATAAGACGACTGTGTTCATTTTTTAATTGTAACAACCGTGGTAAAGTTTTATTGACAAGCGTAGATCCTGTTACCAGAATATAATCTTGATCATAAAGTAAATATTCACATGCTGGATCTGGATAATCTCCCTGCTTTGGATTTCTTTCTAAAATTGTCAATTCACATTTTCCACGAAGTTGTTTTTCTAGAAACGGGAAATGTCCAATAACAGCAACTTTTTTCCCCTGCATCTCTTCCCCGTATAAAAGAAAGGCATCTTTGTCCCCTCCTACATTTATACTTTTTTCATAAAGAAGCGGTTCTTGATTATAGTAAGCATTGATTGCTGCAACTCCTAAAGATGCCTCTTTGTAATTCCAAGATTTAGCACATTGTGCAAGGTCTTTCAAAGGAACTGCACAAGGATCTGATTTTAAAATGGGATCTCTAGAAGAAAGATTTACAGTCATTGCAACCCCCACATGATTTGGAGTTTGTACCATTGTCCATATCTCTCCCAATGTATAAGCCCTCACTGGGATGGTTTCTGGAATTCCTTCTATTAACCTATCATAAAGTTCCCACATGATAAAATACCTCCATCGCTCATCTATTTTCTATAATAACACTCTCCCGCACAATGTCGACACAAAATTTTTCCATTTTTTACAACATGCCTTCCATCTAGCACTTCTTCTCCACAGCATGAGCACACCTGTATTTCCGATGGTCTGCCTGGAAGATCACCTGGTTTTAAATCCACGATTACCTCTTCCACAGAAAAAAGTTCTTCATCTGTAAATTTAGAGAAAAACAACTCTAGATTTTCCCCTTCTTGCGGATAACTATGTGAGAGTTTCCGCACTCGAACGGCTCTATTTTCCTTTAAATCAACAAAAGTGGCTGCGGTTTTCCCAAAATTTATCCATTTCAATGTACGTTTACCAAGCTTACAGCCTGTAACTGTACCAATGGCATCTGCAATGCACCGATCGGATTCCACAAATACAATAAGTCGTTTGGATGTTTGTGGTTCCTCAATTTTTAATATCTTACAAGCATATCTTGCCATTCGAACTCCAAGAATCTGGCCAGAACACAAATGTCCGTGGTAAGCCACTGCTTTCTCTAAATCTTCCTTTAATGTATTCATAAGAAATCTCCTTTTATTTTTTTACATTTCCCATAATGCTTTGAAACTCTTCTTCTGTTAACTGATAGTGGTAAAACAGTTCGTAATACTCTTTTGCCACCTCATACATGTCATAATCAAATACCTCTGGATATAGAATATTTGCTGCCCATTGCATTCCCAAAAATCGGTTAATTGATGGTGGCATTCCCATCCAATTATAAGGGGCGGATGGTACTTGATAATATTTATTATTTTGGATTGCCTCTAATTGTGACCAAAGTTCATCTTCTTTCACAGTGTTATAAATGCTATTCGGTGCAAAAATAACCAATTCCGGATTCCATAAAAGAAGCTGTTCTCCTGATATTTCATCTCCACTTCCTTTTCTCGTAGGTTCTGCTAAAACTGCCACATTATCACCTAACATATCCAATACTTCTGCATGAAAAGAATCTTTACTGACCACCCAAAGTCCATGCTCTCCACCTGCGTATAAATAGTGTTTCTTTTGATCTTCTGGAATTTTCTCCATTCCCTCTTGAATCATTCCTAATTTCGTTTCACAGTATGTTGCCAGATCCTGCGCTTCTTTTGTTTTTCCAAGAATCTTTCCTAACGTGCGGAATGCTTCTCCTGTTGTTTGTAAACTTGATTCAATAAAAATAGTTGGAATACCTAGTTGTTCTTGAAGTCCATCTAAATCCTCTTTATTTCCATTTTTTGCCTCACCCATATCAATAATCACCTGAGGCTGTGCTGCCAAAAGTGCTTCTTTATTTAGATCTTCCGACCCATAAAAAGAACCAAATTCCGGAAGGTCTGCCGTCTCTTTTCCAAAATATTTGATTTCTTTTTCATTAAGCTTTTGTGTAACTCCTACCACCTTTTCCGGTGCAAGTGACAGAAGCATCATTTGCGCAGGTGGTCCCATCGGAACAATTCGTTCAATTTCAGCCGGTAATTCTACCTCTCGCCCACAGGAATCTGTAAATACGATGGTGTCTGTCTGCTTTTGTTTTTCTTCTACCTTCTCTTTTTGTACAGTTACTGCTTTTTCTTTGGTTGCACCACACCCTGGCACTACTACCATAACAGATAGGCAAAGTGCTACCGCTTTCATAATTAACATTCTTTTTCTCATTTTTACTCCTCCTAATCTTAATTTTTATGTAAGTGTGATGGAATACACACTCGTATTTGATCTTGATGAAATGATTTGATTTCTACGTCTACCCCATATATTTTTTGAATCAATTTTTCTGTCAGAACTTCTTTTGGTGGTCCTTGGATCAAGACACCCCCTTCCCATAAAACAAGAATTTCATCTGCATACAAGAAAGCCTGATCTGGCTGATGACAGGATTGAAGGATGGTATATCCTCCCTCTACTAAGCGACGTATCTGCTCCATAATCCGAACTTGATTCCCATAATCTAGATTTGAAGTCGGTTCATCCATGATCAATACTTTTGCTTGTTGCGCCAATGCCCTTGCAATCATAACCAATTGTCGCTCACCACCACTAATTTGTGTATATTTTCTTTCTGCAAGATGAGAAATTCCTACACGCTCCATCGCCTCCAACGTCATTTCCATTTGTTGTTTTCCCGGTCCTTTCATTCCACATAGTGTAGATTCCGTGCTCATAAGTACAACATCTTTCACTTTATAAGAAAAAACCGGTTGATGACTTTGAGGGATAAATGCAATTCGTTTTGCTCTCTGACGAATATCTAATGTTTCCAACTCCACGCCTTCAATATAAATCGTTCCGGCATGTTGTTTTTTCAGCCCCAAAATACACTGGAAAAGTGTACTTTTTCCAACCCCATTGGGACCTAACACACACATCAATTTTCCTTTTTCAAGTGAAAAGGAAAGATCCGACAACACTTTGTGTTTTCCATAGTAAGCGTCTAAATTTGCAACTTCAATCTCCATTGCTATTCCCCCTCTCTCATAATCAAATATAAAAAGAACGGAGCGCCTACAAAGGAAGTTAATATTCCTATTGGGATTTCCGATGTCGTTGCCAACCTTGCTATATTATCCACAATTAACAGAAATGCTGCCCCCATAAGAACAGAAGCTGGAAGAAGTTTTCTGTAATCACATCCAATTAACATTCTTGCAAAATGAGGAATCACAAGTCCTACCCACCCGATCATGCCACTCACAGAAATGCTTGCCGCCGTAATAAGTGTTGCACATGCTATCACAATTCCTCGTATTTTAGGTACATCTACCCCCATAGTTCTGGCTTCTTCTTCGCCCAGTGTTAAAAGATTCAATTTCCATCTAAGTAGAAAAAGTGGAATCATTCCAAGGAGAATCGGAAAGATTGCAAACAAAACATCACTTTTTTTTGCTCCTGCAAGACTTCCCATCAGCCAATATGTAATTGCTGGTAATTCTTGATCCGGATCTGCTACCAATTTTAAAAATGAAGTAGCGGACGTAAAGACAGAGCTTACCATAATTCCTGCTAACACCAATCCCAACGTCGGATTTCCCTTTGCATGTTTCCCAACTATACACACAATCCACACTGTAAAAAGTGCAAAGAAAAATGCAGACATGGAGATTCCCAAAAAACCTGCTCCTGATAAAATTGCAAGTACTGCGCCAAACGCTGCTCCAGAAGAGGCTCCCAAAAGATCTGGGGATACCATTGGATTTCTAAAAATCCCTTGATAACAGACACCTGCTGCCGGCAATGCTGCACCTACCAAAATGCCTAACAAAATTCTTGGCATCCTTATATTAAAAAGTGCAATCTCTTGATTATTGGTCCAAAACTGTTTGATCGGGAGAACTTTTGAACTTAAAATTCCAATCAATTCGTTTAACTCGATTGGATATTTTCCAAGACCAAAAGAAAGAAAAAAAACGAAAGCAAGAATCATACTCAGTACTATAAGAATTTTAGTTTCCTTTTTCATCTTTTGTAGTCTCCTTTGGTATCACAAACAAGCACATTTCTTTTCGATTCGACAAATAATACGGATATCCATATCTTCCTTCCTCTAAATGTTGCTCTAAATATTCTTCGATAGGTTCTGTTCCATTAATTCTATGAAAAAGCACAAATCGTTTTGCTTCCTCTAAGGACTGGAGTGGCTGTCCAAAATCACTATATACCGACACTTTTTGAAAGGAAATGTAATGGTTCTTGAGATAGTTTTCACAACCCGCCACTGAATAGAATGGTTTCCCATTACAATCTTCCTGTGAAAACTTTGATCGATTTCGTTTTAAAATTAACACTTGTTTTTTTGCAATCCGCAGAAAATCTTCCAGGTATTCTTCCATAGAGCCAAACGAACATGCTAACAGTGAATCACAACTTTGATCGGGAAGTTGAAGCCAATCTTCATGACTTACAGATAAATTCGTCAGATTCTGACTCTCCACTTCTTTTTTTAACTCCCGCAATACTTTTTTTTCAATATCAAAGCATCTAATTTGTCTGACGTAGGATGCTAACTCTAAATCAATATATCCAAGTCCACATCCAATATCAAAAATCCGTTCTTCTTTTTCTAAGTATGGCAAAACAAGTTCTGCCATCTCCTTATAATGGTTGCTATATGCTTTTGCCCGTTGCCACCATTTAATACTTTCTTCTGTCCATCTAAACATATTACACCATCCTTATTTACGTTGTACAAAGTATAATCTATATTTCTTGTTCTGTATGTTGTTTGAACAACATTATTTTATTTCTGCTTTACATTGACTTCTACATCGTTAAATTGTAAAATGATACTATCTTTTCGAGAAAAGGAGCATTGAAATTATGGAACATTTGATTCTTCCAGAAGGGTATTCATCCCCTCTTAATATACGTGAAACAGAAGTAGCTATCAAAGAGATTAAAGATCATTTAGAGCGTGCACTTGCCAAATCTCTTCACCTTACTCGTGTTTCAGCACCACTATTTGTTCGTCCTGAATCTGGTCTGAACGATAATTTAAATGGGGTAGAGCGTCCCGTCACCTTTGGGATCAAAGAGCAAGACGATACCCCTGCTGAGATCGTACATTCTCTTGCAAAATGGAAACGTTACGCTCTAAAACATTATGATTTTCACTCTGGGGAAGGTCTTTACACCGACATGAGTGCCATTCGACGGGATGAGGACACCGATAATATTCACTCTCTTTATGTGGATCAGTGGGATTGGGAAAAAATCATTTCCAAAGAAGAACGAAACACAGAAACTTTAGAATATACAGTTCGCAAAGTATACAGCGCATTAAAAGAAACAGAAAGTTTTATTTCCCGAAGGTACAACTACATCGAGGAATTACTTCCTGATGAGATCTTCTTCATCACCTCTCAGGAACTAGAAGAATTGTATCCAGATCAAACTGCAAAAGAACGGGAATATCGAATTGCCAAAGCGAAGGGCGCTGTTTTCATCTCACAAATTGGTAAGGTTTTGGCATCTGGAGAAAGACATGACGGACGTGCTCCCGACTATGACGACTGGGATTTAAACGGAGATATTATCGTTTACTATCCTGTTCTCGACCTTGCTTTAGAGCTTTCTTCTATGGGGATTCGTGTGGATGAGGATGCATTGCGAAAACAATTATCCATTGCCGGCTGTGAAGAACGCGCAACTCTCCCTTTTCAAAAGGCTCTTTTAGACGGAGAACTCCCTTATACCGTAGGCGGAGGAATTGGGCAATCCCGCATTTGTATGTACTATTTACGGAAAGCACATATCGGTGAAGTCCAGTCATCCATCTGGCCGGATCATATCATAGAAACCGCGCGAGACAATGGAATACAACTTTTGTAATACATACTTTAGTACCTCCACATCACTATGTACTTTTTTGTATCCTTAACGAATTAGTCGGGAAGAATTCGATTCGAATTTTTCCCGACTTTTGTTCCTATGCTGTTGGTTTTCTAAAGATAAACTGTCCCGCACCTTTTTCCCCTGTAAACTCATTATCTTTTGCAATCACATGTCCTCTTTGCAATACCATTTCAATATATCCCGTGACGGACATTCCTTCATATGCTGTATAGTCTACTGCGCTATGCATCTCACTCTTTGTTAGAATATGTTGTCGATTTGGATCCAAAATAATCAAATCTCCATCAGACCCTGGTTGCAATACTCCTTTTTTCGGATATAAGCCATAAATTTTTGCTGGATTGGTACATGCTACTTCGACCAACTTATTTAGCGAAATCCTATTCTTTACTACCCCTTCGGAATAAAGCAATATCATCCTTTCTTCCACACCCGGAGCACCATTTGGACACTTTGTAAAATCATCTTTTCCAAGTTGTTTTTCTTTTTCAAAAAAGAATGGACAATGATCGGTTGCTACAACTTGAATCTCCCCATTTTCCAACCCTTTCCATAGATAGTCAATATCTTGCTTTGTACGAAGAGGTGGCGACATTACGAACTTGAGTCCATCTTCTCGTTTGTATTCTTCCTCCGTCAATGTAAGATATTGTGTACATGTCTCCACAAAAATATTTTTTTGCCCCAATGCTCTTGCTTCTTCTACTGCCTGTAAACTTTCCTTACAAGAAAGATGAACAATATATACCGGCGCATTTCCTGCCAGCTTTGCCAGATAAAGCATTCGTCTTACTGCTTCTGCCTCAGCAAGATTTGGTCTGCTCTTTGCATGATCGTATGGGCCTATCTTTCCTTCTTTTGGAAACTTCTTTCTATTTTCCTCCACAATCTGGTGATTTTCACAATGGAATGCTGTTACTCCATGAAGTTCTTTCATTCGTTTCAACACATTTAAAATTTCATCATCTTCTAGCTTAAAATCATAGGTCATATATATTTTGACACTTGGAACACCATCTTGGATCATAGACTCTAATTCCTCAAGAATCTCTGTAGTTATAGGATGTTGTGCTGTGCCATGGAATCCATAATCGACTACCGCCTTTTCTTTCGCCAAATGATGATATTCCTTTAACTGATGATGAAGGGAACATCCCTTTGGCCCAAATGCCATATGATCCACAATGGATGTCGTACCTCCACATGCAGCTGCTACAGTACCATCATAAAAGTCATCCACTGCTCTACATGGACCTGCCTGTAAATCCATATGGGTATGGACATCTACTCCACCGGGAAGTACATATTTTCCAGTTGCATCAATCACTCTCATCTCTTCGCTTGAGGAAAATACATGTTCTAGATTTGTTCCAATCGCACAAACAACTTCATCACGAATCAAAATATCTGCGGTGTAGATCTCACTAGCAGACACGATTCTTCCATTTTTAATCAACGTATCCATTCTGACTTCTCCCTTCATTTATCTATTTTTCTAATAACCAATACTTTGATTTTATTATACTTTTTTCTTTGCCCACTTGTTATTATAAAAATACATAAGAACCGCCATTGCACAAATCACAATGTAGCCAATCCAACTATATACATCTGGTAGTTGATGGAAAATAACGAACCCCAAAATTGCTGAAAAAATAATCTGAGAATAATCGTACACAGAAATTTCTCTGGCTGGTGCATAGAAGTATGCTGCTGTAATTCCAAACTGTCCTCCAGCTGCACATATTCCTGCAAGCAACAGACATCCCAGTTGTTTACCAGTCATAGGACTGTAATCTACAAGAACAAACGGCAGGGTTGCCAGACAGGAAAAACTAGAGAACACAAACACGATAAAGGGACCTTTCTCTCCTCTTTCTCCTAAAAGTCTAACATACGTATAGGCATACCCCGCTGCCATTCCACCTAGTAACCCTATAATAGAAGCCGGAGACTGCAAAATTGAAGTCGTTGGTTTTATAATCAGCAAACTTCCCAAAAATGCCCCTATTACAATAACAATCTGAGTCGGTTTTATTTTTTCTTTCAGAATAAAAAAACTAAACACAATTACGAAGAACGGAGACATTTTGTTCAACAGAGAAGCATCGGACAATAGCAAATGATCTACCGCATAGAAATTACATAAAATTCCTACAGTTCCCGCTAAGGATCTTAAAAACAAATACTTAATATTCTCTTTCTTTCCTGAAAACCAAGTTTTATCCCTCATTAATATGACAAGTGCAACAATTAATGCAACCAAATTTCGAAAAAAACTCTTTTGAATAGATGGTAAATCTCCAGATAAACGTACAAATACATTCATCATCGCAAAACAAAACGAGGAAAGAACGATGTATAGAATTCCAAATTGCTTTTTCTTCATATCTCAGCCTCTCATTTATCAATTCAAAAAGTTTTCTATGATTATTGCTTCTGCCTCTTCTTCTGACATTCCAAACGTCTGAAGTTTTATCAACTGTTCATTGTTGATTCTACCAATTGCTGCTTCATGAACAATCTGTGCATCCACATTTTGTGCATTAATTTCTGGAATAGAACTAATCTGTGCATCATCCATGATAATGGAATCACACTGCACATGTGCATGACATGGTTTGCAGCCAATTGCCTTCGGATGGAAAATCTGTTTTGACGTTCCTTTTGCAACCGATCTAGAAATAATTCGTGCGGAACTGTCTTCTCCATTTAATTTTACATCCATATTGGATACAACCGTCTGTGAACCATGTGTCATCAATTTTTCCGTTACATTTAATTTTGCACCCTTTGCAAGTTCTACAAACGTTTCTCTCTGTGTGGAGTCTACTCCTTTGATTTGCGCTGTATCCATCGTAAATGTGGCATTTTCACCCACATAAATTTTGGTAACTGGGTTCAGGATTCTAGCGCCTGTCCCCTGGCCTTCTCCATAATGATTCTCCACATATTTTACATGTGCATTTTTCCCAACATGAAAGCAGTGGATTCCATCATGTCTTGTATCATTACATCCACTATTGTGAATCCCACATCCTGCAAAAATTGTCACATCCGCTCCATCTTCAATATAAAAATCATTATAAACCACGTCTATTTCACCTGATTTTGACATTACCACAGGAATGTGCATTTCTTCATTTCTCGCTTCTCCTGCTACATAAATATCAATTCCGCTCTTGTCTTTTTTACGCTCAATCCTTACGAAAGGGCTATTTCCTTGACACACTGAAATTCCGTTTAAACGAAGAGAATAGGCTCCCTCCTGTTTAAATCCTTTTTCATCAATTACATCTAATACCTGTTTTGTTGTTTCATCAAGATTCACAGATTTCCCCTCCTTTTTGTTGTCCGCAGACGCAATGCTCTACTTCCCTTCCAAATAGCTGTGGCATAATTTCCTTGGTGGATCCAATGGCTTGCACTTTTCCTCCTGAAATTACCATGATACGATCTGCCATTCGAATAATTCTCTCCTGATGCGAAATCAAAATTAGACTTTCTTTTTTTGCTTCATGTATCTTTTGAAACCGTTTGATAAGCATGGAAAAACTCCAAAGATCAATTCCTGCTTCTGGTTCATCAAAAATACAGACATTATGTCGTTTTGCAAGTACAGTGGCTATTTCAATTCGTTTCATTTCGCCACCTGACAAAGTCGCGTCAACCTCTCTGTCTATATATTCCCTTGCACATAATCCAACGCTACTTAATAAAGAACAGCACGTTTCTTCTGCAATTGTTTTTCCAGCTGCCAAGGATAAAAGTCTTCTTACTGTCATTCCCTTAAATCTTGGCGGCTGCTGAAATGCAAATCCGATTCCTGCCTTTGCCCTTTCATCCACCGAAAAATTCGTAATCTCTTTATCATTCAAAGTTATTTTTCCATCTGTCGGCTTGTTAATTCCCATCAACAACTTTGCAAGTGTTGATTTTCCACCGCCATTTGGTCCTGTAATAACAAGCATCTCCCCAGCAGCAACTGAAAAACTGACATCAGAAAGAATCTCTGCCTGTCTACCTTCTTCATAGATATCATATGATAAATGTTCTACCTTTAACAATTTACACACTCCTTTTGATCCGATCAAATCTACTCTTCTGAATATTGACATTTATTTTCTAAATGCCCGAACTTTATCATTTTACCACAAAACATTTTCTATGAGCAAGGTAGAATGGAATATAAATCTAAATAACTTTGAGATTATTTTCGCTTTGGAAACCATGGAATACAGCGATTTACCCGTTTGCAATAGTTAAGATAAGCCTGTCCATAACGCTCTTCCAACCATTTTTCTTCCGTAAACTTCATCAAAACAGTAATCTCAATCCAAAAAATACACGGAAGCAATAACAGCCATAAATTTACAAGCAATAAAGCAAATCCTGTCAATGCAATTGCAATTGCTGCATAAATTGGATTTCGGACCCATGCATATATTCCTGTCGTCACAAGATGATTTTTCTTAATCTCTTGATCGATCTTTTGAATCCAAACAGCCCAAATCCAAATCCAAACAGCAAATAGAATTAAAATTCCTCCCAAAATGAAAAACGGAATCTGAAGTTCCTTTATTTTACCAGAATCCAAATAGCCATTAAAATGTAAAAATACACCAATTCCAAAAATAAGCAACATAGACATTCCGCAAAGCGGACCCACACCGAAAACAGGTAAATGTTCTTTTTGTGTCATCTCAACCCCTCTTTCTGTAAACTGTAGTTAGCTTTATCTAACTACAGTTTACCATATCAAATTACTTTATTCAAGAAGCGTAAGAATTTCCACATCAATTCAACTCCGCAATTCTAGAAACCCCTACATATATTTCAGAAATTTTATACCATGTAGAATAATCCACTTCTCCAGTCTGTGGCAAGCCAAATACCGATTGAAATTTTTTTACAGCAGCTGCTGTATTTGGTCCATAAATCCCATCTGCTGAAATTTTAGGTATAGCTGGATATGCGCCGGAAACTACATTCAATTCTTGTTGCAGTTGTTTCACTTTATCCCCTCTACTTCCTTCCTTGATAGTGTATCCTGGCCAAGATGCCGGAATTCCGGAAATTTCTTGCGCAGTGTTAATATACATATCGTCACCGTAGTAGTATCTTAGAATCTCTATTGTGGAATATCCTCGATCCCCTAAAGACTTCGAACCCCATTGTGTCATCCACCCTGGACAGCTGACTCTTTTCCCATCGCAATATTGTGTAAGAATTG
>JAHHTL010000027.1 GCA_020024635.1 Ruminococcus sp. | reverse complement strand
AGCGGACTCTTCGGAGTCCGTTATTTAGTTGCAAATTGTTACGGATTTGAGGCTATAGAGCACAGTTTTATCACATGTGGTTGGTGATAATATATAAAAATACCTCCAATAGTTTGTATAATATGTCAAAAATGTAAAAAGTGTTGACATCTAAAGTTGCAAACAATATAATTATAAATATCAAAAGTGAATCGGTTCATTTTATTACATAGGAGGGAAAGATTATGAAAATCAAAAAAGCGTGTGCAGTATTATTAGTTGCGGCTATGTCTTTAGGAACATTGGTAGGTTGCGGAAATTCAAAGTCAGGTAATTCCTCAAAAGAGGGGGATCAAGTAACGTTAAATTATTGGACTTGGTTTCCATCAACCGATCAATTGGAAGAAACAATCGAAGCGTTTGAAAAAGAGAACCCTAATATTAAAATCAATATGACAGTTATGGAAAGTAAAGCATTCCAAGAGAAAGTACCACTTGCCCTATCAACAGAAGAAGACATTGATGTGATTGGTGTTCAGCCGTCAGCTTTTGCCGAAGAAATTCAAGATTACTTAGCTGATTTAGATGAGTTAATGCCTGAAGTTGTGGGGGAGAACTGGAAAGACTCTTATTCTGAAAAGTGTCTTGAACAAGGGAATAAATTAACAGGGGATCAGACAAAAATGTTGGTATTAACCAATTCTGGATCAATGATCGGGTTTTATAATGTAGATTTGTTAAATGAAATTGGTGCATCTGTTCCAACGACTTTGGCAGAGTATAAAGAAGTAGCAGATAAGTTTTTAGAAAAATATCCAGATAAATATGTAAGTGTGTTTGCAGGAAAAGATGCATGGGTTGTTGATGAAATGATGCTTACCGTATTAGGACAGCAAGGAGATTACTATAATAAGTGGCGTTATGAAGGAGCTCCTGTAGATAGCAAAGAATTTAAACAAGCGTTTGAAGGCTTAAATAAATATTTTGAAGAAGGAATTTTTTCAAAAGATGTGATGGACTTAGATTATGCAAGTGCAACGGAAACATTTGCATCCGGGAACGCCCTTGTGTATTATATGGGATCTTGGGAGGCACCATTACTATCTAATGTATTAAGAGAAAAGAATGGAATTGATCTGAATAATGTTGGTGCAATGGCTCTTCCTGTAGCTGACGAAGGAGGAAAACTGACCGTTCGTTCTTATATTGATTCAGGGATTGGGGTTGTAGATTACTCAGAAAAGAAAGAAGCAGCGGCTAAGTTTGTTGCATATCTCACCATGCAAGACGGAGCAGATATTTTTGGAAAACAGTTGACCGGTACATCTGCAAAAAAAGATTTTCAAGTGGATGAGTCATTATTTAATTCGCAAGAATCGAAAGAAGGATGGGATACAATCTGTGATTTAATTGAAACAGGTACTGCTGATAGAAACAATGTTTCTGGTTATTCAGATATAGAAGGAGCTGCTGTACAGAGTGTAATTAATGGTTCAAAAACAGTAGATAAAGTTTTAACAGAATTACAAAAAGAATGGACTAGCGGAAAATATTAAATGTATTTTGATAAAGGTATTCCATAAAAGAGGAATGCCTTTATTTTAAGAAAGAGGTACTTGTATGTCAAAACGAAAAAATGCTATATCACACAGAAACAATAGAGATGGCTATTTATTTTTATTGCCTCTTATCGTTATTTTTATTGGACTATTAGGGTATAGTTTTTATTTTTTGATAACGAACAGTTTACGAGATGTAACCATAACATTTCGTTCATCAGAGTTTGTTGGCTTAAACAATTATAAAACAATTATTTGTGATTCGAAATTTTGGAGATCATTATTAAATACCTTTATTTTATCTACAGCAAATATTTTTTGCGGGTTAACATTTGGTTTTTTTGTTTCTCTTGCTTTAAATTTTCGAATAAAAGGGAAAAGATTTTTCCATGCGTTATATTTTATTCCGTCTATGCTTCCAATAGCATTGATGGCAACCGTATTTGCCTCTATGTTGGAGTATAAATCTGGAATCGTGAATCAAATACTAAGAGGCGTCGGATTAGATGTATTAGCACAGCGATGGTTGGCGGATCCTAGATACGCAATATGGGCTGTTTGTACGATCTCTATTTATTTAATAGGGATTCCAATCATGTATTATACTGCGGATCTTACAACTATAAGTAAAAGTGTTTTAGAAGCGGCTACGGTTGATGGTGCTAGTTTTAGACATCAAGTATTCTTGGTGATATATCCAATGCTTAAAAATACACATAAAACCATTATTTTATCCATGCTTCTTGGAGGATTTCGAGAAATGGAACGCGTATTTTTAATGACAGATGGAGGCCCTGGAGGGACAACAGAAATTATAGGTACCTATATTTACAGAGCAACACGTTCCGCAGGATCGAATATAGGTCTTGTATGTGCGGCATCGATTATAGTATTGGTAATTGCATTTATAATTTCATTTGTTCAAATGAAATTAATGAAAGAGAATGGATAGGTGAATTATGAAAAAAGAAAAAGCTACAGATTTGTTTGCGATATCAAGAAAAAATAGAAGTATCATGATCATTATTCTTTTACTTTTAACAGTATTATGGAGTGTGCCTGTTTATTCATTATTAAAAGATTCGTTAAAGGTAAATGGGTTTCAAAATTATATCTATGTGTTAACTCATCAAGTTAATGGAGTGCCATTTTACAAGTATTTTGTGAATTCCGCGATCAATGCTGTATTAGCAGCAGTGCTGTTAGTATTCATATGCTCATTTGCCGGATTTGCATTTTCCAAAATAGAATTTGCAGGTAGAAAATTAATTTACAATATTGTACTTATGTGTTTAGCTATTTCAGGACCAATTTTAATCATACCATTATTTTATATTTATAAAACAGCACATTTATACAACACACACATTGCGGTAATTTTATCAGAATGCTTGATAACGATTCCTTTCGGTGTACTTATGATGAAAAACTTTTTTGATGGATTACCAATCGAATTGAAGGAATCTTCCAGTGTTGACGGAGCTACCACGATTCAATGTTTTTTCAAAATTTATTTTCCGTTAGCAAAACCAGCAGTAATTAACCTTGCGGTTTTACAGATCATGTGGTCATTCCAAGATTTCTTGTTTCCGCTTATGTTCCTTACAAAAGATGAAGCATATACGACTACAGTTGCTGTCAATGCATTTAAAGGTGCTTATGGTATGAGCCCACAAAATTTAGGCCGATATAATGCTTCCTTAGTACTAATATCGATTCCATCAATTGTTATATTTATTTTGGCTCAAAAGTATATTACAAATGGAATTACGTCTGGAGCAGTGAAAGAATAATATTTGAAGGGATAACAGTTATGGATAGAAAAATTTGGTACTCGAGTGCATCAAATACATTTCAGGATGCTTTGCCATTAGGAAATGGTAGTATGGGAGCAATATTTCATGGGACATTGCCAAACGAGGATATCACGTTAAATTATGATACGTTTTGGTCAGGAACAGGACGTAGAACAGAAAAGGAAATCCCGAAAGAATGTTTAGAACATGCGAGACAATTAATTTTTGAAGAGGAATTTTTTGAAGCACAAAACTATATTGAGCGCCATATGCTTGGACAGTATAATGAATCTTATATGCCAATTGGAGAGTTACATTATAAGTTTACAAATCTAGTTCATTGGAATAATTACAAACGTGGTATTGATTTAAATACGGGAATTGCCTTTGTAGAATTTGAAGCAGAACATACAAAATATACGATAGAATCCTTTGCGTCTTTTCCGGATCAGACAATCGTTTTTCTGTTTTCCTGCGATAAAAAGAAAAAATTAGATTTAGAAATATCCCTTGATGCAAAAGTAAAATATGGGACTATTTATGAGAAATCTGGAATGATGAAAATGGGAGGAAATGCGCCATCTAAGGTATGGCCTAACTACATTCCTTGTGATCAACCGATCATTTATGAAGAACATCAACCGGGAATGGCATTTGGGTGTTGTTGTAAGATCAATGCAAAAGATGGAGAACTACAAGTAAAATCGGATAAATTAATTGTAGAACATGCTTCGGAAATAACGATATTTATTACGATGGATGATGGATATAAAGGGTTTGATAAGCCATTCGAAAAAAATAAGGAAGTATGTATTCAAAATTGTGTCAGTCAGTTGGAGCGATTAAATGAAAAGCAATTACAAAATATTCAGCAGGATCACATCAAAGATTATCAATCTATTTTTCATAAAATGTCTTTTGAATTAGAGGAACATAATCCCATTGACAAGCCAATGGATCTTCGGCTAGAAGATTTTAGAAAAGGCAAGGAAGACTTACAACTCGAAACGTTATTCTTTGATTACGACAGATATTTAATGATTGCTAGTTCGCGTAAAGGCAGCCAACCGGCAAATTTGCAAGGAATATGGAATGGAAGTGTGCGTCCGGTATGGAGTTCTAATTGGACAACTAATATTAACACAGAAATGAATTATTGGTTAACTTGTCCTTGTAACCTTACCCAATGCTATGAACCATTCATTTCCTTCTTGGAAGATCTTAGCATTGCTGGGCGTGAAACGGCAACGAAACAATTTCATTGCAATGGATGGGTTGCGAATCATAACATCGATATTTGGAGACATACAGAACCGGTTGGTGGAAGTGCAAAATATGCATATTGGCCTATGGCAGGAGTATGGTTAAGTTCCCAAGTATATGATTATTACTCCTATACATTAGATAAAGAATGCTTAGAACATAGAATCTATCCGATTATGAAAGGAAGCGTGGAATTTTGTCTTGATTGGTTGGTAGAAGGAAAGGATCATCTTCTTCATACTGCCCCGTCAACTTCTCCGGAAAATACTTTTGTAGATGACAAGGGACGGGAGTGTGGTGTAAGTTATTCTTCAACAATGGATATTGCTGTGATGAAAGAATTGTTTGAACGATTTATGGAAGCACAACAGGTATTAAATAGAAAAGATGATTTGACTGTACAAGTGCAAGAGGCATGGAAAAGAATGCCAGAATATCAAATTAACAAGGCGGGGAAAATGCAAGAATGGATAAAGGATTTTGAAGAATATGATTTAGGACATCGGCATTTTTCCCCATTGTTTGGACTTTATCCGGGGACTCAATTTGAAACAGAAGAGCAATTAGAGGCTTGCAAAAAATTGATGGAATCAAGGACTTCAAATCACCATTTGCAAATTGGATGGAGCTGTGCGTGGTTAATTAATTTATGGGCAAAAATGAGAGATGGTGAGAAGGCATTATATTATGTTGAGTCCTTATTAAAGCACTCGGTATATCCGAATCTTTTTGATTTACATCCCCCATTAGGAGAAGGTCCAGGAGAACGAGAAGTATTCCAGATTGATGGAAATTTTGGAAGTGCAAGTGGGATGGTGGGAATGTTACTGCAAAGTAAAAAAGGAAAAATAGAACTTTTGCCAGCGTTACCTAAAAAATGGTCTGCTGGATCTGTGAAAGGAATTCTTGCTCACGGAAATATTAAAGTTGACATTTGGTGGGAACATGGAAAAATGAAGCAGGCATGTTTTGAGAGTCCCTATTCTCAGAAAGTAAATGTGATTGACGTTACCTCCAAGATGACATGGGCTCTTCCTCTTTCAGCAGGAGAAAAGATGACAATTAAAAGAAATGAAAAGAGGAAAAATGATAGATAGGTATTTTTATACGAAATCGATTTAGGAAAAACAAAGTGGATGTTGCCCAGAACATATGAGCATGCATCCACTTTTTAAATACCAGATTTCTTTTATTGATCAGGAAACCAAGAATACGGTAGTTCGTCTAATTTGGATTCTTGTGTAAGAGAAGAATGCTTTCTTCATAATGAAAATTTGGTGGAAAACATAATGTTTTTGGAAAATCAGAATAATCATTTTGTATTCGTTGAAAAATTAATTTACCTGCAGCTAGTCCCATATCTTCAAGTGGTTGTTCTGCATAGGAGAGTGTGGGCCTTACAATTTTGGATAATGCAAAATTATCAAATCCTATCACAGAAAGCTCGCTAGGAATTTTTAAATTTAAATTATTAATCGCAAGATAAGCGCCGATGGTCATGTCATAATTGCTGATAAATACTGCGGTTGGTTTGTTTTCTAATTTAAATAAACGAAGCAATGCATTATATCCGCCTTCCAAAGTATAATTTCCGCTTTGAATATACTCCGTTTTAATCGGAATATTGTTTTCTTCTAAAGCTTTTTTATATCCCAAAAGACGATTTTCAGATGTAAAATGCTTTGCAACACCTGAAATAATTGCAATATTTGTGTGACCTAGATCTATCAGTCGTTTAGTTGGCTCATAACCCGCTCTAAAATTGTCTAGTAAAATGGTATCGGTTTTACAGTGGTTAATTTTTTGATCAAGAATAACAAGTGGAATATTATGTTCTTGAATCATTTGAATTTGTTTACCATCTAATGCATAGGGGATCAGTATAATCCCATCTACCATTTTATCAATTAGAAATTGTGTCTTTTGCAACTCCATCTTTTCATTATTATGACATTCACAAACAATCACACTATATCCTTTTGGTAGTAAATAGGACTCTATGGAAGAAATCATAGATGTACAAAATTGCGAATCTAACATAGGTAATAAAATAGCAACAGAATATGATTTTGCATTTCGTAAACCCTTTGCAATATTATTCGGGGAATAATTTAGTTCTTTGATTGCCTGATCTATCGCTAATTTTGTTTTTTCTTTTACGGAGTGTCCATTTATATACTTTGAAATAGTACCAACAGAATATCCAGACAAAGCAGCTACATCTTTAATAGTACTTGCCATTTCTACCTCCTGCATTGTTTCTATTTAACTATTATATCTTATAAAATAGAAGATGACAATTGCCAATTCTTAATTTAACAGGACTACATATAGAGGAAAGGAAGAGGGTTTCCCCGTTTAAATTTTCTGATAAGCAAGTCTTTCGGTATTGTCTTCACAAATAATAATGCCGCAATAGTGGAATCCGTTTTTTTTAAGAAGATTTTGCATAATATAGTTGTCCTTGTGTGTATCGATTCTTAAATTTTTGCATTGGTCAAATGCCCATTGAAGGCAAAAAGAAGCGGCACCTTTTACAGAACCATCGGAAGTGATCCGGTGAACAACGCCATAAGGTTCCTCACAAAGCCACTGACCGTTGTAAATATTGTCGTAAGTTTTATCTTGCCCAAGGGAATAAAAAAAGGTCGCTACAATTTGATCTTCTTCGATGCAGACATAATGTTGTCCCTTTTCAATGTCTAAATATATTTCTTCTTTGGAGGGACGAGAGGTTCCCCATTGATGTGGATTTTGGTGTTCTGCCATAAATAATCTAGCTTTTTCATATAAGGTTAAAATGATTGGGTAGTCATTAACAATCGCTCTTCTGATTTCCATAAATAAGCCTCCTAATATTAAATGTTGTTTTATCATATAACGTTTTAAGGATTTAAGCAACTTCGAATAGAATGGAAATAATAAAATAAATACAAATTAATAAGAATAACTTATAAATCGTGTACTAAATCAAGTACATGGCAATTTTGAGAATCATTCTCATTATAAATATGTTGTCAAATAAATAACATAATGTTATACTCCATATTGTAAAAGATAAACGTATTCAGAGGAGGAAATATTCATGGCACATTACGAACAGTGGAATGGATTTAATGCAGGTTTATGGAATGATCGTGTAGACGTACGTGACTTTATTCAGAACAACTACACACCATACGACGGAGATGAGAGCTTCTTAGCTGAACCAACAGAAGCTACAAATAAACTTTGGAATAGATTACAGGAATTACAGAAACAAGAACGTGCAAATGGCGGAGTTCTTGATATGGAAACAGAAGTGGTATCTGGACTTACAGCTTATGGCCCAGGATACATTGATGAAGAATTAAAAGACTTAGAGACAGTAGTAGGTCTTCAGACAGATAAGCCATTAAAGAGAGCTTTTATGCCATACGGTGGTATCAAAATGGCAGAGAAAGCTTGCCTTACACACGGATATCAGCCAAGTGAAAAATTACACGAAATTTTCACAAAATATCATAAGACACACAACCAGGGAGTATTCGACATCTACACACCAGAGATGATGAAAGCTCGTCACAACAAGATTATCACAGGTCTTCCAGATACTTACGGAAGAGGACGTATCGTAGGAGATTACCGTCGTATCGCTCTTTACGGTGTGGATCGTTTGATCGAGGAAAAACGTGCTGACTTTACAAGATCAGAAAGACATGGAATGAAAGGTACAGACTTCCGTTTAAGAGAAGAAATCGCAGATCAGATCAACGCATTGAACGGAATGAAAGAAATGGCTGCAATCTACGGATTCGACATTTCAGCACCAGCAAAAGATGCAAAAGAAGCAGCTCAGTGGTTATACTTCGGATACCTTGCAGCAATCAAAACACAGAACGGTGCAGCAATGAGTGTTGGTCGTATCTCTACATTCCTTGACATCTATATTGAAAGAGACTTAAAAGCAGGAACTCTTACAGAAAGCGAAGCTCAGGAATTAATCGACCACATGGTAATGAAATTCAGAATGGTTAAATTTGCTCGTGTGACATCATACGAACAATTATTCTCAGGTGACCCAACATGGGCAACTCTTGAAGTTGGTGGACTTGGACAAGATGGACGTTCTATGGTAACAAAGAATGACTACCGTTTCCTTCACACATTAGAAAACATGGGACCATCTCCAGAGCCAAACCTTACAGTACTTTACTCTTCAAGACTTCCAGAAGCATTCAAGAAATATTCTTCTCATATCTCAATTGTAACAAGCTCTATCCAGTATGAGAACGATGATGTAATGCGTCCAGTTTGGGGAGATGATTATTCTATCTGCTGCTGTGTATCTGCAACACAGACAGGAAAAGAAATTCAGTTCTTCGGAGCTCGTGCAAACCTTGCAAAATGTCTTCTTTACGCTATCAACGGTGGTGTTGATTGTAAATCTAAAGAGCAGGTTGGACCAGCTTACCAGAAGATTACATCTGAATACCTTAACTATGATGAAGTAATGGAAAAATACGATGCTATGATGGAATGGTTATCAAAATTGTATGTAGATACATTAAATATGATCCACTACATGCATGATAAATATTACTACGAAGCAGCGGAAATGGCATTGATCGACACAGACGTAAGACGTACATTTGCGACAGGTATCGCAGGATTCTCTCACGTAGTTGACTCTTTAAGTGCGATCAAATACGCAAAAGTTAAAGTAATCCGCGACGAAGACGGACTTGCTGTTGACTTCGAAACAGAGGGAGACTTCCCTAAATATGGTAACGATGATGATCGTGCAGACGATATCGCTAAATGGCTTCTTCATACATTCCTTGAGAAACTTAGAAAATGCCATACTTACAGAAATTCTGAGCCAACAACATCAATCCTTACAATTACATCTAACGTAGTTTACGGTAAGGCTACAGGATCTCTTCCAGACGGAAGAAAAGCTGGAGAACCACTTGCACCAGGAGCTAACCCATCATACGGTGCAGAGCAAAATGGTCTTCTTTCATCATTAAACTCTGTTGCAAAACTTCCATATGAAGATGCACTTGATGGTATTTCAAATACACAGACAATCAACCCAGATGCTCTTGGACATGATGGAGATGAAAGAATTACAAATCTTTGCCACGTTCTTGACGGATACTTTGACAGAGGTGCTCATCACCTTAACGTTAACGTATTTGGTAAAGAAAAACTTATCGATGCTATGGAACATCCAGAGAAAGAAGAATATGCAAACTTCACAATCCGTGTTTCTGGATACGCTGTTAAATTCATCGACTTAACTCGTGAACAACAGCTCGATGTTATTGCAAGAACATGCCACGGTTCTTTATAAGAAACTGTATAAAATAAACAATATACGGAGGAAATCATGACAGAGTCAGCACAAAGAAAAGGATACGTTCATTCTCTGGAAAGCTTTGGCTCTGTAGATGGACCCGGTGTCCGATACATTATCTTTTTGAGCGGTTGCGCAATGCGCTGTCAGTTCTGCCATAATCCGGACACATGGAACATGCAGTCAGGGAAGCTTTATACAGCGGACCAGCTGCTTGATCAGGCTGAAAGATACCGCTCTTACTGGGGAAGTAAGGGCGGTATTACCGTTAGTGGGGGAGAACCTCTTCTTCAAATTGACTTTTTAACAGAATTGTTTCAAAAAGCAAAAGAGAGAGGAATCCATACAACCATTGACACAAGCGGGAATCCATTTACAAGAGAAGAACCATTTTTTGGAAAATTTAATGAATTAATGAAATACACAGATCTTCTTATGCTTGATATCAAAGAAATTGATGAGGAAAAACATCAAACGCTTACCGCACAGTCAAATAAAAATATTCTTGACCTTGCGAAGTATTTATCAGAAATTCAGAAGCCAGTATGGATTAGACACGTACTCGTTCCTGAGCGTACAGATTATGACGAAGATCTAAAAAAACTGGATGCTTTTATTCAAACACTGGATAATGTTGAAAAAGTAGAAATTTTGCCATATCATACATTAGGTACATTTAAATGGGAAGAACTTGGAATTTCATATCCATTGGAAGGAATCAATCCTCCTACTAGTGAACGAATTGCAAATGCAGAAAAACTTCTTCATATCAGTAAATAAAAGATGGAAAAAAACAAAAAAAAGTTGTATACTTATGTCAAGTGTATAGGAAAAACGGATTTTCTTAGAAAATCCGTTTTTCCATATTCTCTTCCAAAGTCAGGTTTGAAAGGAGCTTTTTTATGGAACAGGCACTGGAATATATGTTACAGCAGAGATTTGGAAAAACATTAAAATCTGCGGAAAAAGAAGAAATTTATATTGCATTGCTTTTGATTGCAAAAGAAAAAATGAAAGATATGAAAAGAAATACCGGAAACAAAAGATTATATTATATTTCCGCGGAATTTCTAATTGGGAAACTTTTGTCTAACAATTTGATCAATTTAGGGTTGTTTGAAGAGACAAGAGAAGTATTGGAACATTATGATATTGATTTGACAGATATAGAGGAGCTTGAATTAGAGCCTTCTCTTGGAAACGGGGGGCTTGGAAGACTTGCAGCATGTTTTCTTGATTCGATTGCAACTCTTGGATTGCCAGGAGATGGAATTGGACTTAACTATCATGAAGGATTGTTTTTACAGAAGTTTAAAGAGAATAAACAATATGAAGAAAAAAATCCATGGATAACAAAGGAGAGCTGGCTTACAAAAACAGAGTGTCATTTTGAGATACCATTTAAAGACTTTACGTTAGTTTCTTCCATGTATGATATGGAGATTCCAGGGTATCAAAATGGCTGTAATAAACTTCATCTTTTTGACTTGGATACAGTGGATGAAGGAATAATCTACGACGGGATCCAGTTCGATAAAGAAGATATCAGACGAAATCTCACCTTATTTTTGTATCCAGATGACAGTGATGAAAAGGGACAACTGTTACGAATCTATCAGCAGTATTTTATGGTAAGCAATGCAGCTCAATTGATTTTAAAAGAATCAGAAGAAAGAGGGATAGATTTATATCATTTGTATGAACATGTGTGCATTCAGATTAATGATACCCATCCTACCATGGTAATTCCAGAATTGATTCGACTTCTTATGCAGAGAGGATTTAATATGGACACGGCAATTGATGTGGTAAGAAGAACCTGTGCCTACACCAACCATACTATTTTAGCGGAGGCACTGGAAAAGTGGCCAGTACATTATTTAGAGAAAGTGGTACCCCACCTTCTTCCGATTATTAGAGAGTTGGATCAAAGGGTTAGAAGAGATTTCCATGATAAACGCGTTTACATTATAGATGATCAGAATCTTGTGCACATGGCACATATTGATATTCACTATGGATATTCCGTGAATGGTGTTGCTGCACTTCATACAGAGATTCTAAAGAATTCAGAATTAAAACCGTTTTATGATATTTATCCACAGAAGTTTCATAATGAGACCAACGGAATCACCTTTCGAAGATGGCTCCTACATTGCAATCACAAACTAGCAAACTACATAGAATCCCTAATTGGAAACGATTTTTTAACCAATTCTATGGAGTTAGAAAAGTTGCTTGAATACAAAGAGGATGAGGAAGTTCTTGCAAAAATAGTGGAAATAAAACAAGAAGCAAAATCACAGTTGGCTGCTTATCTAAAAGAAACCCAAGGGGTGGAAGTGGATGATACTTCTGTGTTCGATATTCAGATCAAACGTCTTCATGAATACAAAAGACAGCAGATGAATGCGCTATATGCCATTTACAAATACAAAGAGATCAAAAAAGGAAATCTTCCGGTTCGTCCAATTACATTGATCTTTGGAGCAAAGGCGGCGCCAGCATATACTATTGCGAAAGACATTATTCACCTAATCTTATGTTTACAACAATTGATTGACAAAGATCCTCAAGTAAGTCCTTATCTTAAAATTATAATGGTAGAGAACTACAATGTTACTAAAGCAGAAAAACTGATTCCGGCCTGTGATATTTCAGAACAAATTTCGCTTGCTTCCAAAGAGGCATCCGGAACAGGAAATATGAAATTTATGCTAAATGGTGCAGTGACACTTGGAACAGAGGATGGGGCTAATGTGGAGATTCACGAATTAGTTGGCGATGAGAATATTTATATTTTCGGAGAAACCTCAGAAAAGATCATAGAACTATATGAGACAAAGGGGTATTGTGCAGCAGAAATTTACGAGAATGATCCAATGATTGAAGAACTGGTTGATTTTATCATAAGCAAAGATATGATTCGCATTGGAGATCCAGTGAATCTTGCACGACTTTACAAAGAAATTGTGGGAAAAGATTGGTTCATGACGCTTCTAGATCTCAAAGATTATATTAAAACAAAAGAGCAGATGATTATGGATTATGAAGATGAAAAAAAATGGGCAAAGAAAATGCTTGTAAACATTGCAAAAGCGGGATATTTTTCATCTGATCGAACAATTGCAGGTTACAACAAAGATATCTGGAAATTGTAAGAGAGGACCAAAACATGAGAAAAATAGGAACGGAAACGGTTCCGAAAGCAAATAGCTGAGAAATAATGTAAAAAACACCATCCGGTTAAATGGATGGTGTTTCGTTTAATATATGCGTCTTTAGTGCTTCAAAACTTTCTTTGCTGATTACATGCTCAATACGACAAGCGTCTTCTACTGCGATTTTTTCATCAACGCCAAGGTTCATCAAAAATCTGCTGATAATCTTATGTCTTTCAAAAATCATCTCAGCAATTTTTTTCCCATCTTCTGTAAAGGTGATATATCCTTCTTTTGACACTGTTATATATTTTAACTCGCGAAGATGCTTCATAGCAACGCTGACACTTGATTTTTTAAAGCCAAGCTTGTCCACAATATCAATCGCCCTTACAGCAGGATTTTTCTGACTCAGTACCAGAATTGTCTCCAGATAATTTTCAATAGATTCTGTAGTTTTCATCAATCCCACCTCACTTTATTAAAAGTAGTAATTTTTATTATTGTATCATGTGTATTGTACAAAAGCAAGAAAAATGGTATTGACAATTCGAGAAAGTTAGTTTATACTAACTAAAGAAAATGAATGAAAATCATTCTTAATATAATCAAGAAAGAAGAGAATAAAATGCCACTTTCATTATTAAAGGAAAGAGAAACTTGCGAAGTATGCAAGGTGAAAGGAACCGATGAAACAAAACGGTTTTTAGAAAATTTAGGGTTTGTTGTAGGAGCGACTGTTACGGTCATATCCGTAGTAAATGGTAATATGATAGTTAATATTAAAGATTCAAGGGTAGCGATTGGAAAAGATATGGCATCGAAAATCCTTGTAAAATAAAAAGGAGTGATCTTATGGGAACATATGTAGTTGGTGGAATTCTGCTAGTTATAGTTGCGTTAATCATTCGGAAACTTGTCAAAGAAAAAAAAGAAGGAAAATCACTTCAGTGTGGTGACTGCAAGAGTTGTGGAGGTTGCTGTGGACACGAAAGAAATGATCATTAAAAAATTAAAAGAGAATGGCTGCAGGATTACAAAACAAAGGTTGCTGCTCTTAGATGTCCTACTAGACAATCAATGTCAAAGCTGTAAAGATATTTACTTTAAGGCAAATCATGAAGATTCTACGGTCGGAATTGCAACGGTGTATCGCATGATGAATGCACTGGAGGATATTGGAGTGATCAATAGAAAAATCGAAGTGAATGTTTTGTAGAAAAAGCATAAAAATGAACAAGATTTTCTTGTAGATATTTGTAGAAAATGTTATTTTTTTTAAAGATGCCTTTAAAGATAGGCATCTTTTTTTATTTCTGTTATAATGATGGTTAGGCTGACTAAAAGGGATATCCCATTATATGAAGCCTTTAAAAGAGAAAGTTTTAAGCAGGAGAGAGTAGAAATGATTGGGTTTTATAGCTATACAGTTGTATTGACGTATATAAGTCTTGCGATTACGGTTTTTGGAATGACACAGGCAATTCATGGGAATTTTAAAATTGCAATTTTGTGCCTTGCACTGTCTGGGTTATGTGATATGTTTGACGGGAAGATTGCAAGAACAAAGAAAAATAGAACAGAAGATGAAAAAGCATTTGGAATTCAGATTGATTCTTTGTGTGATGTCGTATGTTTTGGAATTTTTCCGGCTGTGATTTGTTACCTTTTGGGGGTAAGGGGGCCATTAGGAATGGCAATTATAGCATTATATTGTGTAAACTCTGTTATTCGTCTTGCATTTTTTAATGTAATGGAGGCAAAAAACGCTCTTGTTTCCGAAACGGGAGAAAAATTTTATAGAGGATTACCAATTACCTCTATGGCAATTGTTTTGCCACTCGTATTTATGATTCAGTTTGCAATCTCAGATGTGGCATTCCGTATTTTACTGCATTTTGCATTATTCATTGTTGGAATGTTATTCATCGTAGATTTTCGGTTGAAAAAGCCTACCAATAAAATGCTTGAGGTACTTGTGTGTATTGTTGGAACAGCTGTGTTCATCATGTTAGTATTTACACGTTATAAAATCAGCCTTCGTCCGGGATGGCCATGGCTTTCCTGGATGCGAAGACTATAATGGATATAGAAGGAGAATGGAATGAAGTATATAGAACGAAACGGAAATTGCTACACAGAGGAGTCAAGACAAGATCAATTACTGGAGTATATGTATCATTCTTTGGCTGGGAGAATGGCATTAAAAGTACTTGTACAACCATGGATATCAAAATTGTCAGGAAAGTTTTTTGACAGTAGATATTCTATTTCTTTGATCGAGCCATTTGTAAAGAAAAATCACATAGACATGGATCAGTATGAGGAGACGAAGTACCATTCTTACAATGACTTTTTCACTCGAAAAATCAAATCAAGTTTGCGTCCAATTTCGGAAGACAAGGAAAGTTTTATAAGTCCGTGTGACGGAAAACTTTCTATATATCCAATTTTAAAGGATGAAGAAGGAAGAAATTGTTTTCGGATAAAACATACCTGTTATACGCTTGCTTCGTTACTTCGCTCCAAGAAGCTTGCAAGAAAATACGAAGGTGGTTATGCTTGTATTTTTCGGTTGACTTTGGATGATTATCATAGATTTTTTTACGTGGATGATGGAGAGAAATCTTGTAATTACAGGATTCCTGGAATTTTGCACACGGTTAATCCAGTGGCAAATGATGTGGAACCAGTTTATATAGAAAATACAAGAGAGTTTTCTTTGTTGAAAAGTAAGCATTTTAAAACCATATTGATGATGGAAGTCGGAGCTTTGCTTGTAGGAAAAATTGTGAATTACCACGAAAAAACGAAGGTGCATAGAGGACAGGAAAAAGGTCGATTTGAGTTTGGAGGATCAACGGTAATTTTGTTACTTCAAAAAGATGCAGTAAACTTTGAGGAATCATTAATCAAGAACACAGAAAAAGGATATGAGACTATTGTAAAGATGGGAGAAGCATTGGGAAAAGCAAAAAAATAAGAATTCCATGGAGATAAAATTGATGGGGAGATAAGAAAGAGCAGAGCACTGAGGTTCTGCTCTTTTTATCTACTAGATTATCTGTAGCTATCGTCGATTCAATGGCAGGAAATTCTTTTATTGCATAGCTTTTTGGGCAAATTTAGTGGTTACTAAGGTTTCGTAAGGGGCGCGTTGTGTTAATTCGCCGGCACTTTCAAGAATATCTTGCAGTAGTTGAAAACTCTTTTCCTCAAAAATTAGATTTTCTTTCCAGGTATCTTGATTCGCATACCGGGATACAATTGTGGTGATGGTGTTTCGATTGGTTTCAGGAAATTGAGGCTCAATCACAGTTGCAATTTCCTCGGCAGTCATAGAAGCGACATCGTCCATCCCTTTTTGTAACGCGTTCGTAAAGTGTTGGATTAAATCAGGATTTTTGTCAATAAAACTTTTTTTGGCACAAAATGCAGTATAAGGTACAAATCCACTACTTTCTCCAAGAGAGGCAACAACGGTTCCTTTTCCTTCTTGTTCCAAGGTAGTAGCGCCAGGTTCAAATTCAATCGTAAAATCCCCTTGCCCTTCTGCAAAAGCGGCAGCAGTGGAACCAAAATCAATTCCTTGTTCAATCGAAAGATCTTTGGATGGATCTAGATGATTTTGCTTTAGGATATATTCAAATACCATTTCAGGCATCCCACCTTTTCGTCCACCAATGACATTCTTGTTTTTAAGATCTTGCCATGAAAAATCAGGCATATCTTCCCTTGCAACAAGGAAGTTTCCAGCACGTTGGGTAAGTTGAGCAAAATTTACAAAAGGATCCTTTGCTCCTTCATTAAAGGTGTAGATGGAAGATTCTGAACCCATAAATCCGATATCTGCATCCCCAGAAAGTAGAGCCGTCATTGTTTTGTCAGCTCCAAACCCACATACAAGGTTTAAGTCAATTCCTTCATCTGCAAAATAACCACGTTCAATGGCTACATACATAGGAGCATAGAAAATAGAGTGAGCCACTTCATTTAAAGTTACCTTTTGTAAATCTTTTTGTATTTCTGTGTTAGCAGTGGTAGTCGATTGTGAGGAGGTACATCCGCTTAACAGCAATAGAGTTAGAGACAAAATGAGTGAAAGAGACCAAGTATATTTTTTCATGAAATTCTCCTGTATAAAAACCTGTTTTGTCATTAATATATGAAGGAAAGAAAAAATATGTTATACTTTTGCTATTAAATGAATTTGGAGGTCTATATGGAAGATACATTAAAAACATTCAAAGAATATTTAAAGAGAAGAAAACAATTTGATCAGGCGCAGACAATGCTTGCGTGGGATATGCAGACCGCTGCACCAAAAGATTCCGTAGAAAGCAAAATTGAATCCATTGGATTCTTTTCCACGGAAAGTTTTCGAATGTCTACAGCCAAAGAATATGGCGCTTTATTAGAAGAACTGTCAAAGCCAGAACAGTTCCAAAAACTGGATGAAGGGATGGCAATTACTGTAGAGCGTGAACGAAAGAAATACAAAAGATTTCAGCGTGTTCCGGAAGCATTTTATACAGAATTTGTAACAGAAAAAGCAAGGTCAGAACATGCATGGGAAGAAGCGAAAGAAAAGGACGACTTTTCAATCTATGAACCCCATCTTGATAAGATTATTTCCATGACAAAAGAATTTGTTCATTACATTGAGCCAGACCAAGAGGTGTATGAGGTTCTTTTAGATATGTACGAAGAAGGAATGGATAGCCACACCATTGATACCATTTTCACAGAATTAAAAGAAGGATTAAAACCATTGATTGAAAAGATTACATCAAAGCCACAACCAGATCTTTCTCTTCTAGACGGAAGATATGATATACAGGCGCAAAAGAAAGTACAGGATGTGTTACTTGATTATATCGGATTTAATTTTGACCGAGGAACAACAGCGGAAAGTGTCCATCCATTTACAATTACTTTGTGTCATGGTGATGTGAGAGTGACAAACTCTTATGACGAAGAAGCACCAATTTCTTCGATGTTTAGTGCAATTCATGAAGGTGGACATGCGATTTTTGAGCAGAATGTGAATGAAAAATATAAGGACACAGCTGTAGAAGAAATCGAACTAATGGGATTACACGAAAGTCAGTCAAGATTTTATGAAAACATGTTAGGAAGAAATAAAAATTTCTGGATTCCAGTTTATGACAAAGTTGCAGAGATTCTTCCGCAGTTAAAGAATGTCCCACTGGATGTATTTATGCAAGCCATCAATGTTGTAAAACCAAGTCTTATCCGTGTTGATGCAGACGAAGTGACCTATTGTATGCATATCATTTTACGTTATGAGATGGAAAAAGCAATTTTTATTGATCATGTACCAACGAAAGAACTTCCTAAATTATGGAATAAGAAGATGGAGGAACTTTTAGGGGTTGTTCCACAAAGTGATGCAGAAGGGATTATGCAAGATATGCACTGGTCCGATGGAAGCTTTGGATATTTTCCATCTTACCTTCTTGGATCTGTGTACGATGGGATGCTTTTAGAGCAAGTGGAAGAAGAATTAGGATCTGTGGATCAGATTTTGGCTGATGGAAGGATTAAAGAAATTACACACTGGCTCAATGAAAAGATTCATCAATATGGAAGTTTATACACTTCAAAAGAAGTGATAGAACGAGTGTGCCACAAGGAAATTAGTGCTCGACCACTTCTTTCATACTTTACGAAAAAATACGATTAACAACAAAATCCCCTTGTTGACCTTCCTTAAAAAGTCAACAAGGGGATTTCTTTTCTCTAGTATGTACCGATCGGAACATTAATCTTCATCAAATTCATCATCGAATTCGTCATCATCAAAATCATCGTCGAATTCATCATCATCAAACTCGGCTACATCAAAATCATCGTCCTCTTCATCATCCTCAAATTCATCATTTCCTCGAGAAGCAAATGTAAGAATTAACATGATAATGGTCATCACTGCAAAAATAACGGCCACATACAAGAAGAAGATATCTTTTGATTTCATGAAAAAGGCAAATACCGCACTTCCAAGATAGAAAAGCGCTGGAATGAGGAACGCCACAAGAGAGTTTTTCTTCTGTAAAATTAAAAGAAGTAGTCCACTTACAAGCATACATGTAGCTAAAATAATGTAAATAGAACCAATCGAGGTAAGATTGCCGGATGTTACATCATCAAGCCCTGCGATGAGTCCTTTGTAGCAAAAAAAACCAAATGCCGCCAAAGAGATAATTCCAAGTAAGATGCGCAAAATACGGAATTTCGGAACGACTTTCTTTTTGGTAGGTTCCTCTACGTCAGGGTTGATGGACAGCATTGTTTCATAATTACTCTTCACTGCTTCCTCACGTTTTGCACGTACTTTTTTCGGAGGGATATTGCTATATTTTGGTTCCTTTGTCTCGGTTGCCTTTGGAGTAGGTCTAGAAGAGGTAGGAGCAGCTGGCTTTTTCGGCTCTACAGGTCTTGCCTTTATAGGCCTTTGAGCTGGTTCCTCCACAGGTCTTGCTTTTGCCGGTCTCTTTGATTCAGGACGCTCTGTAGCTGCTACCTTTTTTACCGGGGCTGGGTTTGGAGCTTTCGCTTTCACCGGGGGCGCAGTTGGTGTCTGCTCTTTTACAGGAGTAGCCTTTGGAGCAGGCTCTTTTACGGGAGCTTTTGGTTCCTCTTTTTTTACAGATTCTGCGGCTTTTTTTGCACGCTGTTTGTCAAGGTTCCATTGTTTCTTACAATCTCTACAGATTGCATATTCATTATAGATAGGGTCTCCGCTTTCGCTTGTGCCCACTTTTTTTGTCTGTAATTCAACTTCTTTGCCACATTTCGGACATTTCATATATGTAATCCTCTCTTTCTTAGGTATATACAATGTATATATTATATCATTATGTGTATAATTCGACAAGAAAAATTATAAGATGTTTCTAGATAAAACAATCATCCCCGTAAGAATCAGAAGTTTTACAGGGATGACTGAGAGAAAAATTAGATCTTTTCTTTTCGTTCTGGTTTTATCACAGGGGGCTCATACTGTAACAAATCTTTATAGGATTCTCGTTCAGAAGAAGTTTCTGGGGAAGTTGGAATAAGACCAGTACAGTCTGTTACGCAAGCTGCATTTTTTAAATAATCAAATTGATCAATAATTTTTTGGTTTTCTTTTTTATCCATCTTTTTTCTCCAATCTTGTGAAAAATATATCTAAAACATAGTATGTTCCGATTTTAAAATTGTATTCAGATATAAATATGTTATAATTTATAAGGAAAATAAAAATGAAAAGAATGTTAGAAAGAAGGAATACTATGAAAATAGTTGCAGATACCCATGCACATACACTTGCCAGCGGACATGCATACAGCACCATCCATGAAATGGCAAAGGCGGCTTATGCAAAGGGATTAAAAGCACAGGCGCTTACAGAACATGCTCCGGAAATGCCGGGCACATGTCATTCCTATTATTTTATGAATTTAGATAAAGTTCCACGTCAAATGGATGGGGTGGAATTATTATTGGGAACAGAATTAAATATTATGGATCCACAAGGAACGGTAGACCTTTCGGAAGAAGTGTGTAATAAATTAGATATTGTGATCGCAAGTATTCATCCTCCTTGCTATGGATTAAACCACACAAAGGAAGAGAATACCAAGGCATATATTGAAGTGATGAAAAAACCATACGTAAATATTATTGGACATCCAGATGATAATCGATTTCCAATTGATTATGAAAAACTTGTTCAGGCGGCCAAAGAGACGCATACCTTATTGGAAGTGAATAATTCTTCTTTAAGTCCAATTACCTTCCGTCAGGGAGCGAGGACGAATGTTTTGGAAATGTTAGACCTTTGTAAACAGTATGAAGTTATGATTACAACAGGAAGCGATGCTCATGTAGACGTGGATGCAGGAAATTTCACATATGTAGAAGAAGTACTTGCCTATTGTGCCTTTCCAGAAGAGCTGGTAGCGACAACAGACCTTCAGAAATTGAAATCTTTTCTTAATATTGGAAAATAATTTTGTAAATTGTATACAAATTTAAAGAAAAGTATGGACTTCATAAATTTAGTGTGCTAAAATGTAAAAGAAGTCGAATGGCTGACAAAGGAGATCGAAAAAATGGGTAAAAAAATTAAGACAGAAGCCGTAGATTATCTGTTTGACGCTATCTTATGTCTAAAAAGTAAAGAAGAATGTTATACTTTTTTTGAGGATATTTGTACAATTAACGAACTGTTATCACTGTCCCAAAGGTTCGAGGTTGCCAAGATGCTAAGAGAGCAGAAGACATATCTTGAGATTGCAGAGAAAACAGGCGCTTCTACAGCTACAATTAGCCGTGTCAATCGTTCTTTGAATTATGGAAATGATGGATATGACATGGTATTTGATCGGATGCAGGATGAAGAATAGTGAAGAAAAGAGGATGCGTTTTGCATCCTCTTTTTGGCTGAAAGATATGTTTTAGAGTATAGCATTAATTTTGCTGGATAATTTTTTTCAGCCCTTTTCTTAATCTTACAGAAACAGGGCATGTTTCTCCATTATTCATATGCACAATCATGGTGTTAAAATCAACTTTTGAAATATTGTCTTTATTTATAAGATAGGATCTATGACATCTATAAAAACGATAATCCAGCTGTTTTTCAATGTCTTTTAACTGCCCAGTAAATTCGATGACTCTTTTTTTTGCATGAAGTATAATTTTATGTACATTAGTAGAGGTTTCAAAAAAAATAATGTCATTATAGTCAATAGCAATGTGTTTGTCATTTTGAATAATTGTAAACACTCTGTTTACCGTATTATTTAAAGAAGTATACTTCTGTTCAACATCTAACAAACACTCATGTATTTTTGACCGTATACGCTCTGTTGTATCTTTAATAATAAAATCTAAGGCTTCCACTTTATATTGAAAAGTAAGAAAGCTCATTTCTGAATGTGAGGTAATAAAGATAATAAAGCAACGTGGTTGTATTTTCCGTATTCGTTGAGCAAGTTCCAATCCATTCATATCAGATTTTAAATCTATATCAAGAAAAAATAATCCTATATGCTCTAAAGTCAAAATTGATTCAAGAAGACGATGCGGATCGGGTGTTGCAAGTGCAATATTCATGTCTAAGCCTTCTATGAGAATTGAATCAGAGATATATTTTTCAAACAGATTTAATTGTTTTACATTATCTTCACAAATATAAATGTCAATCATATCTTATTACTCCTCATGGTTATGGATATCTTTCATTATACAATACATTTTACTACAATAAAAGAAAAATATAAGACGAGGAGGGGAACAATATTCCCAAAAAACAGAGGCAGTTCAGCTTAACTGTCCTCTGTTTTTTGGGGGGAAGATTTTGAAATTCTTAGCCTTTGTATAAAGGTATTATGTTGTATTTCGGTATCTAAAAACACATCATGATATTTAGATATGATTTCCTGTGCATTATATAACCCTAACCCTCTGTTTATTCCCTTAGTTGAAACGTGTGCTTTTGATAAAGAGGCATAGGGAATCCCTTTTTCAAGAAACGAATTAGAAATAATAAATACAAATTCTGAACTTAAATCAATTAGAGCAAAACGAAGTGTAGGTGTATCTGTTTCCAGTGTAGCCTCTATTGCATTATCAAGAAAAATTCCAATAATCCTAGACAAATCTAAAGTATCCATGGGAATGCGGGGGATTTCCTTGTTTATTTCGATATTAACTTTGACATTCAATTCTAAAGCATATAGTAATTTGCTAGATATAATACTTTTTAATTCAGTTATTTTAATATTCATTAATTGGTTTAAGTGTGCAGCATTTTTAGTGATACTTTTTCCTAAAGGGAGAATTTCATCATAAAAGTAATTTCGTAATCCGTCCATATCATTTGATTCAATATATCCCGACATAGAAATCATAATATTTGAGTAGTCATGTTTGAAAGATCTTAAAGAGGAATACATGTTTTCAATCTGTGTAGTATATTCCTGCAATTGATTATAAGAATCTTGGCGTAAGTTCATATCTACTTTTTCCATGTGTGTCTGAATAATATTTACGATTAATATTGTGCTAATAATAAAGTAGCATGCAAATAATATACAATTAAAGCTTACTATTTTGCGGTTATATCCAATATAGTCACCAACTATGATGTTGAATAAAAATATAAATAGACAACTTACGAGGTTTATTGCAATAAGTAGCAGTAATTGTTTCGGAATATTAGAGTGTATTTTATGAAACATAAAACGTAGTAGATATCCCGTAATCGGACAAATGCAGGCTAAAAGTATGATATAGGAAATTATATATAAAATGTAGTAGGGAAAATTAGCTTGCAAATTTGATATGGGGTAAATAAAGGCGTCCCATATTAAAGAATATATGTTATTCCATAGCACACAAAAAAGATAAGTTGCTATAATGACGCAAATATTTCTTAGGCGATTAGGATGAATCAGAGAGATATATACACATATGCTTATTATCAAAAATATAACGCCAATAGTACCGAAAATAAAACTAATAGATAATAAATTGAATAAAAGTAAAAGAAATAATATTAATTTCTGATTAAAATTTAATTTGAATGGCAAAAAGTAACATATAGGAAATAAGTAGGAAAAAACAGTCAAGATATACGGGAGTATTTGTAGCATTCTCATATTTATATGAAATCCTTTTCTGTAATAAATTTAATTTCTTATAGTATAACATTTGTTATTAGAAAAGCAACGATTATTACGAATAAGCGTTGTATAGGGAAGAGAAAATTACGGATTTTATCAAATAAAGATATTTTATTACAAAAAAATAAAGGAGATGGTTTTATGAGATATACTTTAATTACCAAAAGAGTACGAGAATAACAAAAAAATCAATTTTTTGATGTGCTAAGAAAAGGATAAAACCTATAATAATACATATCATTTATGAAGCAGGAGGATTTAGAATGAAGGGAAAATTTAGAAAAGGAATTGTAACATTAGGTGTTATGGGGGTGTTGATGAGCTCAACAGTTATTCAGGCTGCAAGTGTAGCAGGAGGAGAATTGAATTATAATGGAGGTCAGACTGATACGAAGGTTTATTCAGAAATTCAGGATGCTAAGCCATCAAATAGTAAGAAATATAAAGTGTTGGCAATCGTAAAAAGAAATTCTTCAAAATATACTAGTGGGTGGAGAAATGATTATGCCTATAAGGAGATTGAAAGAGCATGGTACGCAAATGAAACAAGTGGTTATGATTATTTTCAGAGATAGATTTTAAGTAGGTAGGTTTTATCCTTTTCTAAATCCTAGGAGGAGTTGCTAAAGATGAAAAAAATATTAATTGCATTTTTCGTGGGACAAATGCTTCTCATTTCATTGATATTTAATCAATCAATTTATGATATATATACAATAAATAATAAAGGTGAGCAAGGGTTAGAAACATGGAATATTGAAAATGCAAATGCTCAACTATTAGGTGAATTTTATGATTATTATAATCAAGAGTATTCGGATCATAGTTTGCAGATTATAAAGATGCCGATTAGTGAGAAATATACATCCCTTTATGAAATATATCATAATCATATGGATAGAGTAAAAAGACAATATTCAGTTACGAGTGATACAGAATTTAAATACTACCCCCTAGAGAGGGAGGAATTTATTGATTCAAATGGAGTATTTGCCAGTAACTTATCAGAGAAAGAAATTTGGAGGATTTCTGATCGTGTGGGGGCTAATATAAGTAGAAACGTACCAGAAATCATTCCGTATGAACAAATCATACGCAATAATGTGATACAATTTTTCTGTTTATTATTACTAACCCAAATTATGTTGATCATTAATGCTATACTTGGTATAAAAGGTTATGCTGTCAAAAAAATTCTTGGCTTTTCAAGTAGAAGGATTTTAGTGAAGGGATTTTCACAAATTTGCATGTATAATATAATCTCGTATATAATTTCTTTTTTGATACACATTTTTTACTTGATTTATATTAACAAAATAAATACAACATATTTACTGCTATTAGGGATTACGTTAGCAGCTACTATGGTAATAAACTTTATTTTGTATTGGTTTTCTCAGCCATTTGTAAATTTGATAAATGTTAAAGATGCGATTAAAAATAGTATTTATTCGAACAGACTTAATAATTTTTTGTTTATTACAAAACTAGTTCTCATTTTTGTGATATCTGGCATGATTTCGATATCTGTTGATACATATCAAAAATATAAAATTAGTGGACATGAAATGGAGAGATATGTTCATTGGAATAATTTATATACGTCTGATGGATATAATTCAGATGAATATGATAAACTTATGAATCATCCTGATGAACTAAAAAAAGTTTGTAATAATGTAGCGGAAGTGAAAGAGGTATATGAAAAACAAAGAAACTGTTATTTGATCAGTGCAAATGCTACACAATATTTAGAAGCTATTTCATCAAATGAAAAACACAGAGATAATAAAGAGATTCTAAATTCTTATGAAGAAAATTACATTGTTGCAAACAAGCAATATATAGAAGATTTTTGCGAGATAGTTTCTGAAAATGGAGAAATAATTCAACCAGAGGAATTAGATAGCCATACGATACTTGTTCCGGAAAGTTATCAACCAAAAGAGCAAGAAATACTTGCCTACTATAAGTCTTTATATGAAGAGTTATATAATTATGATATGTATTATGGGCTAGAAAATAGCAAAGTTGAAGTGGATGATTTATCAATTCGCTATATAAAAAATAATCAGAGGATAGAGGTTCTGAATTACAGCAGTAAAAGTGTTGGAAAATCAATATCTAATGCCATCATAGTGATAGATAATGGCAAGTTTGGAAGTTCTTATTATTTTGAAATGATGGGTGGCAATGGACTGTTTTTTAGGCTCGCAGATCGTAATGAACTAAAAAATGAACTTGATAAATATGGATTAAATTCATTATTGAACGTAGTAACACTTTTAACACCATATTATACTTTGATAGATTCTTATGAATTTATATTGCGGACATCGATAACGTTTTCGATTCTATTTATATTTACGCTATTATTTATTATTTATGCATCAAATTATATTGATATGGTAATAAACCGTAAGGCATTGGGGGTAAAAATATTATTAGGATTTAATAGGTGGGATAATTTAAAGACGAACTTAATGGTAACGTTGATATTATTGATATGCACAATTCCAATGATTTTTCTGCCAATAAATAGCGGAATTTATCTAGGGTGTATTTTGGTTGACCTAGCTACTTTGTTATTCTTGTATGATTTTTATATTAGGCGGAATATCGTAAAGATAATAAAAGGTGGTATTTAAGTATGAAAACAATAGTGGAATGTATAAATTTAGAAAAAAAATATAAAGATGTTGTATTTAAAGACTTGAGCTTTAGGATTGAAGAAGGGGAATTTGTTGCCATAATAGGAAAAAGTGGTGGAGGAAAAACTACTTTATTAAATATTATGGGATTGATTGACACGCAAACTGCCGGGGATGTTATTATTTTTGGAGAAAAAAATACGAGTCCAAAGTCGAAAACAGCTATGAAATTAAGGCGGAATCATATTGGGTATCTGTTTCAGAATTATGGTTTAGTTGATGATGAGAGTGTATATTGGAACCTAAACTTAGCATTGGAGTACAAAAGATTAGATAAAAAGACAAAGAGAGAAAAAATATTAACATTACTAAATGAATTTGATATGGCGGATTTGATTGATAAGAAAGTGTGCCAATTAAGTGGTGGAGAGCAACAGAGGATTGCGATTATTAGATTAATTTTACAGGATTGTGATTTGATTTTAGCGGATGAACCAACGGGGTCATTGGATTTAGAAAATCGGGATTATGTACTAAAAAAACTGATAGAATTGAACAATCAAGGAAAAACTATTATTTTGGTCACACATGATCCATATGTTGCTGAAAAATGTTCGAAAGTTATTCAAATGCATAATGACAGCATCATTTAAAGCAGAAGTCTTTGAAGATAAGTGTTGTTGTACTATTTATTATTTGGTGCAACAACACTTTTTCTCATTCTTGGTTTGAAAATCCGTCTATGATTTTTTCAATCAATAGTTTCTTTACATATACATCAAAACTTAAGCTACAGATAAAAGAGAAGAGTTGAAGGGAGTCTCGATTTTCTTCGGGTTCCTCCAAAAACATCTGTTCCGATTTCTCAAAACAAGCTTTTAGATGTTCGATCAGTGGAGAAATCTGTTCTTTCTCTGTGCGACAGATCTCCTCATATAAAGCAGTAATATCCAGTGTTGGATTCTCACAAAAACACTTTTCCGTAATAGGCGTGAGAAGACTCTCAATATCCTTGATGGAAAGAATGTTTTTAAAATAGTAGATAAAGATCAATACAAGAACATGCTCTTTTGAGTACTTTTTCTTTGTCGGAGCAGGAAGAAGGTTGTTCTTCACATAGTTGTTGATCATGGTCTTAGTCAGAATCTTGTCCGATTCATAACGCTTTGTCGATGTAAGCTGTTCGTCCATAAAGGTTGTGACTTGATCCATATAAAGATCAATATTTGGGATGTCTTCCGGATGTACGTAATCTATACGGGAAATACTTTCTAGTATGCTACTTAGTAAATCATTAGAATCAATTTTCATGTTATCACCTCGATATGTTTATTATATAGTAATTGAAACTAGATGGCAAGCATTTTCCAATTGTTTTGCGTGACAGAACGCGAAATTTGAGCTATAATCATATCCATGATATTTGCGGAAAGATAGGAGAAACAGATGAGCATTTATGATACATTGAATCAAGAGCAGAAAGAAGCGGTATTTTATACAGATGGACCGTTGCTTATTCTAGCCGGAGCAGGAACGGGAAAAACGAGAGTCTTAACCCATAGAATCTCATACCTGATTGATCAAAAAGGAGTTAATCCCTGGAATATTCTTGCTATTACATTTACCAATAAGGCGGCGGCGGAGATGCGAGAGCGTGTGGATCGTTTGGTTGGATTTGGGTCAGAGAGTATTTGGGTAAGTACCTTTCACTCCACTTGTGTCCGAATTTTAAGAAGACATATTGATCGCCTCGGATATGATACGAATTTTACAATCTACGACACCGATGATCAAAAGACATTATTAAAAGATGTATGTAAATTACTAGATATCGACACCAAAGTTTTAAAAGAAAGAACCATATTAAGTGCAATATCCGCAGCCAAAAATGAGATGATTTCCCCACAAGAATTTGAAGTCAATTCCTATGGAGATTATGGGCAGAAAAAAATTGCAAAAGTGTATGCCGAATATGAAAGACAGATGAAGGCAAACAATGCACTTGACTTTGATGATCTTCTTGTAAAAGCAGTAGAACTTTTCCAAACCCAGAAAGATGTTCTTGAAAACTATCAGGAACGATTTCAATATATTATGGTGGACGAGTATCAGGATACGAATAATGTACAGTTTAAACTGGTAAGTTTGCTTGCAAACAAATATAAGAATCTCTGTGTAGTAGGGGATGATGACCAGTCGATCTACAAATTCCGTGGGGCGGATATTAAAAATATCCTAAATTTTGAGCAGGAATTTCAAGATACAAAAGTAATCAAACTAGAGCAGAATTATCGTTCTACACAGTCTATTCTAGATGCTGCAAATGCGGTGATCCGAAACAATTATGGCAGAAAAGACAAAAGCCTTTGGACAGAAAATGGAGAAGGAGATAAAATCAGACTTCGTCAGTTTGAATCTGGATACGAGGAGGCAGAGTTTGTTGCCCGTGATATTAAAAAGAACATTCAAAATGGCTCAACTTACAATGACCATGCGATTTTATATCGAACCAATGCCCAGTCACGTTTGTTTGAAGAGTATTTTGTTTCCTCCAATATTCCATATAAGATCGTAGGTGGTGTAAACTTCTACGCAAGAAGAGAAATTAAAGATTTGCTTTCCTACTTAAAAACAATCGATAATGGAAAAGATGATCTGGCGGTTCGAAGAATCATCAATGTTCCAAAGCGAGGCATTGGACTTACAACGATCAATCGTGTTCAAGAGTATGCGCTAGAGAGAGAAGTTAGTTTTTATGATGCCTTAAAAGGAGCAGATCTGATTCCTGATGTGGGAAGAGCTGTGTCAAAATTAGAATCCTTTGTGGCTTTGATTCAATATTTTAAAGACTTTGCAAAAGAGGCAACACTTTCGGATCTTTTAAAAGAGATTATAGAAAAAACAGGGTATCTTGAAAGTCTAGAAAATGAAGATAAAGCTACTTTAGAAGCAAGAATTGAAAATATTGACGAATTAATCAGCAAAGTTTCGGATTATGAAGCGCACTGTACGGAGCAAAACGAAATTCCAACTTTAAGCGGATTTTTAGAGGAAGTTGCCCTTGTTGCAGATATTGACAGCTTAGAAGAAGACCAAGATTATGTGGTTCTTATGACGTTACATAGTGCAAAAGGTTTGGAATTTCCAAATGTGTATCTGGCAGGCATGGAGGATGGTTTATTCCCAAGTTACATGACGGTCTCTTCGGATGATCGTGAGGAGTTGGAAGAAGAGCGACGACTTTGCTATGTTGGAATTACAAGAGCGGAGACAAATTTAACACTTACATTTGCAAAAAGACGAATGCTTCGTGGAGAAACGAGATATAATAAACTATCAAGGTTCGTAAAAGAGATTCCGGTGGAACTTTTAGACTCCGGAAGTAACGTTACAGAACCAAAAGACATTCCAACACAAACTGCCTATGTGCAGGCAAAACAAACGTTTAAGCAAAAAGCCTTTTCGACAGGACTTTCCAAACAACAGTTTACGGTTACCAAAGAAAAAGAACTTTCTTATATAGTAGGTGACAGAGTAAGACATGTGAAATTTGGAGAAGGAACTGTACTTGACATTACAGAAGGTGGACGTGATTTTGAAGTAACCGTAGAATTTGACGGACCAGGCGTGAAAAAAATGTTTGCCGCCTTTGCACGTCTACAGAAAGTATGATATAATATCAAAAAGTGACCTTAGCGGACGAAAAGGAGAAAGGACGTGGATTATATGAATAAAATTGAAGAATTAATCGCAGAGACAAAATTAAATGAATTACTCCACAAAAAAGAGGATGAGAAGCAGAAAAATATTATTTTGTGGGTTCTCGCTATTGTAGGTGCAGTTGTAGCAGTTGCAGGAATCGCATATGCAGTCTATCGCTATTTCACACCAGATTATTTAGAAGATTTTGAAGATGAATTTGATGATGATTTTGATGACTATTTCAGCGAGGAAGACGAGGCATTTTAATCACGGGGTTAGAACCATCGGTGGACAGGATGTGAGAAATCAGCACCTGTCCATTTTTTCGTTTACATATCAATCATTGGAGGAAAGCATGAAGAAAAAACAAATCTTGGAAGGCGTTATTGAGAAAGTAGAATTTCCCAACAAAGGACTTGTGTGGATTCCGGAAGAAGAACAGTACGTTACCGTAAAAAATGGAATTCCAGGGCAGAAAATCCGTTTTGTTGTTAATAAATTTAAAAGAGGGAAAGCAGAAGGAAGATTATTAGAAGTATTGGAAAAATCACCATTAGAGACAAGAGAGCCAGTCTGTAGTATTTTCCCGGCATGCGGCGGCTGTATGTATCAGACTATGGCATATGAAGAACAGTTGAAAATGAAATCAGCCCAAATTAAAGAACTTCTGGATGCAGCAGCAAAATCAGAATATGAATTTGAAAAAATTAAGGCAAGTCCAAAAGAGTTCTGCTATCGAAACAAAATGGAATTTTCTTTTGGGGATGAATACAAAGATGGACCACTGTCTTTGGGACTTCACAAAAAAGGAAGTACCTATGATGTATTAACGGCAGGAGACTGTAAATTGGTACATGAAGATATGACCAAAATCCTTTTGTGTGTACTGGAATACTTTAGATCTAGAAATGTAAGTTATTATAGGAAATTGCAGCATGAAGGATACTTGCGCCACCTTTTGTTAAGACGTGGGGATACAACTGGAGAAATTTTAGTCAATCTTGTAACAACAACACAAGAGCAATATGACCTTCAGCCACTTGTAGAGGAATTGTTATCTTTAGATCTGGAAGGGAAGATTGTTGGAATTCTTCATATCTTAAACGATTCTTTGTCTGATGTGGTACAAAGCGATGAAACAGTTGTTTTATATGGACAAGATTATTTTTATGAGAAGATTCTTGGATTGGAATTTAAGATTACGCCGTTCTCTTTTTTCCAGCCAAACTCTAGAGGGGCAGAAGTGCTGTATAGCACGGTAAGAGATTATATCGGTGATATTCATGACATGACGGTATTTGATTTGTTTAGTGGAACGGGAACGATTTCGCAAGTACTAGCTCCTGTTGCGAAAGAGGTAATTGGAGTAGAAATCGTAGAAGAGGCCGTAGTAGCAGCTAGGGAAAATGCAAAACGAAATGGACTTACCAACTGTCGCTTTATTGCAGATGATGTGTTTAAAGCGTTGGATGAGATTGAAGAAAAACCAGACGTGATTGTTCTTGATCCACCAAGAGATGGAATCCATCCAAAAGCATTGCCGAAGATATTGGATTATCAGGTGGATAATATCGTTTACATCTCTTGCAAAGCAACAAGCCTTGCAAGAGACTTGGAAATGATCCAACAAAGAGGATATAAACTTGTAAAAGCAGTGTGCGTAGATCAATTTTG